>NZ_LR215036.1:621182-931773 GCF_900660645.1 Mycoplasmopsis citelli
ATATATATATATATATATAATCAAAGCGTTTTTGTTGAAAATTTTAAATTTTTATACATAAAACATAACAAATCTTTTATTTGTTATGTTTTATCAAAATTAATACTTATTTTTTCGATTGACTACTTTGGGTTTGACCATTTCTATTATTTACTGCTGCTTGAGCATTTAGTTTGTAAACTACTTCATTTAATTTATCAGAATCAATTGAAGGTGTGTTTTCAGTTGAAGAAATGAAAATGTTATTTCCTTTGTCTTGTAATTCTTTTATATATTTAAGAAAATCTTCATAAAAAACCGAATCTTTAAATTTATCTTCTAATTCAGCTACTTGTGCATATAAATATTTTAAATTTCAAGCATTTAGCTTAAATTTTATTTTTGTTTCTAAAGGAGTTGATTCACTTACAAATTTTGCATCAGGAGTTGTATATTTTGTAAGATCGGTATCATATTGTGTTTTTGTGTTTCCTGATTTATAAAAAAGAAGTTCTTTGAGCTGTTCTTTTAGTTTTTTAACATATTCTTCTTTGGCACTTTTTTGTGGATCCACTTTTGGTTGTTGTTCAGTTTCTTCTTGCTTTGAAGAATTACCATCACCTTGATCTGTTGGTGGTGTTTCTATGATTGTTTCTTCGGTTTTTTGTGGATTTTCAGTAGGCGGAGTAATTGAACCTTCTGGAGTTGTATCTTCTTTTTTAGTAGTGGTTTCTCCAGAAGTTGCAGGTGGATTAGTTTCGCCTTCAGGGTTTGGTTTTTCACCTGTCACTGGTGGATTTGTTTGTGAACCTTCAGGATTTATCGGATCTTTATCATCTCCTTTTGGAGGATTCATAGGTGTTGGCGGTTCGGTAACTTCAGGTTTTCCTGGATCTTCTTTAATTTGTGATTTAGCACACGAAATTGAAGCTACTGTAATAGCTATAGGAGAAGCTAAAAGTAGTAAAGATTTTCAAAAATTATTTCTTTTCATAGCAATATGATATATTAAAAAAAAAAAAAAAAAAAGATTTTTTTACAAATTTTCACATTTTACGATAAAAAAGTATAAGTAAACATACCTATACTTTTTGAAATTTATAAATATTTAATATTTTTTAACTAGTTGGAGTCCCGCTAGCTCCCGAAGGGCCCGAAGATGCAGGTGTAGCTGGTGCGGACCCTGGATTTGAAGTTCCTCCCTGAGCGTTATTTGTTGACGATGCCGCAGAGGTTGCACTTCCTGAAGAAGGAGTTGAAGCCATCATTTTAGGCTGATTTACTTGTGTTGAATCAAGTAATCCGGTAGTTCGTTGAAGTTCTTTTTTTATTTTAATATCTTCGGCTTGCATATCAACAGATCCACTAGTAATTATGTTTAAAAATAGTTGATTTATACTTTGATAATCTAATGAAGGTTCTTCAACAGATTTTACAATATTATTTTCTCTATTTTGTTGTTCTTTAAGATATTTCATTAACTCAAGATCGTTCATAGTATTTAAATTTGCATCTAGTACCGCTATTTGTGCATATGCAAGTTTAAGTTTTAAAAGATCTCTGTTAAAATGTTCTTCTGTATATTTATCTTTGACATAGTCTTCTTTCTTTAAAGACGCCAAAAGCTGATTATATTTTTGAGTTGTATTCCCTCTTGAATAAAGAGATAGATTGCTTAATTGTTGAATTACTTTTTGAACATAAGGGGTAAGCAATACTAATTTTGAACCTAAAGCACTACCTTTAGTTGTAAAGGTAAATCTAGGATTAATGTAATATTTTTCTTCGACCTTTTTAGCATTTTGTGAATTTAATTTACTTTGTAATGAATTAATTTCTAAAACATTAACTGTTGTAACTTCATTTTCAACTTTAAAAATTGAATCGCCTTGTGATTTTAATGAATCTATATATTCTTTAACTTCTGCATCACCTTTAGTTTTTAAAATTTCTAATAAATCTAATGCTTGAGAATAATATTTTTCTAAAAGAGTGGTGTCTTTTTCAAATTGTTCAGCAGTATATTTTGAATTAACAAAGGAATCTTTTTTATCTTTGAGATTTTTAAAGTATTGAGCATAATCTTCTTTTGTATATTTTTCATTATAAAGTGAAAGTTTTTGAATTTCAGCTTTGAGTTGTTGAAATGACGCAGATAAAGAAGGAGCAGTCCCAGTGCCTGGATTAGGAGCTGGGGTTCCTTTGCCTTTTTGGTCATCTTTATCATCTGTTTGTGGTTTTTGATCTGAAGGATTTTGAACTTCCGGTTGTGGTTGTGTACCAGGTTCTTGATTTGATTGTCCTTCCCCATTATTAGGTGGAGGGGTTGTCTCATTACCAGGGGTTCCTTGAGAATCGCCGTCCTTTTGAGGTGGGGTTGTTGGACTTGAACAAGATACTGAAGCTATTGAAATAATAGCAGGAGTTGCTAATATAAATAAATGTTTTAATAATCTGTTTCTTTTCATAGTATCCTTATTATATATATATATATATATATATATAATGGAAACATTTTCTTATAAATTTCCACATTTTAATTGATAATTTGTCTTATAAAAAGTGCTGATAGCACTTTTTATAACATTTTTAACATTTACTATACGTACCCTGATTATTTTACAACATGTTCTGTAATTTTAGTGTTTTCAACTACAAGGAATTTATCGCCTTTACGTGGACTAAAAGGAGATAGAGCGTCTTGACCATTGCTATGATCAGCTTTAATTTCAGCAAATAATTTTGCTGATTCTAAAGAAACATAAACTCCTGAATATATTCCAAAGCCATTGAGCAATAATTGATCATCAACAATTCCTACTACAGTGGCATTTGGTCTAAATTTAGCAATTGATTTAATTAAAGTTCCAGTTTTTGAAAGGACCACAACGAACTTATACTCACCAGTTTTGGTACGATTTGCAATTGAATATGCAATTAAAGTTCTTACGTCATTAGCATCTGAATTCTTTAAGTTCATATCAAGTTGTTTGTCATAATATTGTCTTGAGTAGAATTCTTTTTCGGCTTTTTTGCTAATAGCTGTCATAGTTTTAACAGCTTCAAGTGGGAATGAACCATTAGCGCTTTCTCCTGAAAGCATTGTTGAATCAGCTCCAAGCTCAACAGCATAATACACATCAGTTACTTCAGCTCGAGTTGGATGAGGAGTATTTTCCATTGAATCAAGCATTTGAGTTGCAACAATAACTGGTTTCCCAGTTTCACGACATTTTCTAATAATTCGTTTTTGATAATATGGAACATCATAATAAGGAATTTCAAGCCCTAAATCTCCACGTGCGACCATAATTCCATCTGAATATTTGATAATTTCATCAATGTTTTTTACTCCTAAATATGATTCAATTTTAGAAATAATTTGCACATGTTTTCCATTATTATCATCAAGTAATTTTCTTAGTTCTAAAACATTTTTTGCTGAATTAACAAATGAAGCCGCTACATAATTAATACCATTTTTAATTCCAAATAAAACATCACTAACATCTTTATCAGCTAAAAATGGTAAGCTAAATTCAACCCCTGGTAAATTGATACGTTTATTAGTTTTTAAGGTGTGAGTGTTTTCGGCTTTAACTTTAACATAACCTTGTCCCACTTCTTCAACAACTGTTGAGAGTTTTCCATCATCAAGCAATACTTGATTTCCAACTGCTAGATCTTTAGACATATCATAAGCAACAGTAATTTCAGTTGAACTTCCTTCTAAAGATTGATATTTATCTGCAGTTGTATATACAGTTATGATGCTTCCTGACTTAATAACTTGAGCTCCATCTTTCATTTTTCCAACTCGAATTTCTGGACCTTTAGTATCAAGCATTATTGAGAGGGGAATTGCTAAGTCTTTTGATAATTTTTTAGCGATTAAAAATTTGTTTAATTGTTCTTCTTGACTTCCGTGTGAAAAATTAGCTCTAACACAAGTAACTCCATTTTCTACAAGTGATTTTAACACTGAATAACTATCACTTGAAGGGCCAATTGTGGCAACTAATTTTGTTCTTTTTTGTACATGCATTTTTACTCCTTGTAGTTATAATATCTATATTATTTTACCAATTTAATGGACTAAATCTTTTGAAAAATTGCAAAATCAATTCTTAAAAAGGTAAAAATTCCACATTTTTTGGTTTTAAAAGTTGAAAAATAGTGCAAATTTTGCACTATGAATTTTTAAATTGATCTTTTTTAAGTTTAATTAAACCGGTATAAATTAGTAATTGTTGCGAAGAATAAACATCATATCTAAAGATAACTTCATCGCCATTTTTGTTAATGTTTTGTTGGAATTTATAAGTATTCCCAGCTGGGATATTATCAAGTTTTAATTCTTTAAAAAGCGATGTTTTTAAATCATAAGATTTTTCAATTTCTTCAAGAGTTAACTCAGAAAGTTTCTTGGTAACTGCACTTAAAGATACTTTGTTTCCTCAATCATTTTTAATGTCAAAGTAATTTTGTAAATTTACCGAAATTTCTGGACCAAAGAACGATTCATTAGTTGATGATAACGTTGAAATTTGATCTAAATTATTTAAATTAGCAAAGTTTACTTTAGCTAGTAAATACGGTTTAATTGTGATGTTTTTATCATCAAAACTTACAACGCTTTTTGAATAATCAATTAAGGTTGAATTAGGTAAATCAAAACTTACAATTGATTTTAAAAGAGCTTCTTTATCATTTGTATTATCTTGATTATATTTATCCTTTATTTGTGTTAGTGAATTAAAATCTACCAGTCCATGAAGCTTAGCGTCTGCAGAATTTACAAATAAATATTGCTTTTGGCTCTCAAAATTTACTTTTTTAAAGCCTTTTAAAGTGAAAATTTTTTCAGTTTTTTGAGGGGTCCCAATTTTAGAAATAAAATCAGTTAGTGTTACTTTTAAAAACAACTCTCCTTCTAAATCATTAGCATATGAATGAAATTCGATTAAAAATTTATCTTTAAAAGCATTTAATAATGTTCCATTTTTAGCTCTAAGGATAAATTCTCTTTGAGCTAAATCGCTTGAAGTAGGAAAATTTTTAAAGAATAATTCTTCGGTTCAATATTTGGAATTTACCTGAATATTGTGAGTTTTATTTTCAGTAGCATAATCAGAAGCTAATAAAGTAGATAAATCTTTATTTGAAGTAAATTCAAAATCTGCTAAAGTAGCATTTTTAACACTGCTACTAGAATTTTTAGAAATAGCTACTGATGTACCAATAATTGCTGCAAGCAATACTGATGCAGTTCCTCCTAAAATTATCATTTTGAATTTATCAGTGATTTTTTTCATCTTCAGCTCCTAAAATACTATTTATAAAGGTAATTAAATCAGCAATTCCAAATTTTGTTTCACTAGAAACAAAATAGGTGTTGGTAAAATTATATTCTTTAACTGATTGTTTGTGATTTTTAAGTAACTTACTTTTTTCTGATTGTTTAAGTTTATCTAATTTAGTATAAACAATCGTAAATGGGATCTTGTTAATAGTTAAAAAATTAATAACTTGTGAGTCAATTTTAGTAATCCCATGTCGAGCATCAAGAAGCAAAAATAAATTGTCTAAATTTTGACGTTTAAGTAAATATTCTTCAATCATTAAAGTCATTTTTTCTTTTTGAGCATGCGAAAGTCGTGCGTATCCATATCCAGGTAAATCTACAAAAACTGCTCCATAATAATTTTCAAAGAAATTTAATAATTGGGTTCGTCCGGGGGTTTTAGAAACTTTAGCAAGTTTTGAATTGTTTGTTAAAGCATTAATTAAAGAACTTTTACCCACATTTGAACGACCCCAAAATGCTATTTCTTTATTTGGATGTTGATACCAATTAGAAATATTTGAAGAAGATTTGATAAATTTAAACATAATTACTTATTTAATCTTTCTTTGTGTCGAATTAGTGTTGATGAATATTTAACACTTTTATAATTTGGAATTATTAAAATTGTTTCAAGTTTAGAATTTAAATGTTTGTTTCCGGCCGCAAGCTCAAGTTCATAGTTAAAATCGTGATTATCTCTAGCACTTCGAATGATAAAATTAGCATTTAATTGCTTAGCAAAAACTGCAGTAAATTCATTTTCATTCATTAGAACTTCTACATTTTCAAAATTAGCAAGTTGTTTTTTAGTGTTTGAAAATCTCTGATTAATATCACTTTGATTTTCTTTGTCAGGATTATTGGTAACAATCACATAAACTTTATCAAACAAAAGAAGTGCTTTTTTTAAAATTTGAATATGACCTTGATGCAGGGGGTCAAAGCTTCCTGGGTAAATTGCTTTTTTAACTTTCATATAGTTTTAATGCGTCTTTAGCAATTAAAAGTTCTTCATTGGTACGAACTACGTACACAGGAATTTCGCTTTCTGAAGTAGTAATTAATTGGTATTCTCCAATTTTTCCTTCGTTAGCATTTTTGTCTAAAATAATATTTTTAAAGTGTAATTTACTTAACACTTTTTCACGAATTGCCACTGCATTTTCACCAATTCCTGCTGTAAAAACAATAGCATCAATTTTTCCACCTAATTTGTTAAAGTACATTGCAGTGTAATCAGCAATTTTTTGAGTGTACAAATCAATAGCAAATTGAGCATCAGCATTTCCTTGCTTTGCTTGTTCAGTTACATCACGCATATCTGAAGAAATTCCCGAAACTCCAAGTAGGCCACTTTCTTTATTTAGCATGCTGGTAAATTCTGAAATACTCATTCCGTTTTGCTTCATCACAAATTCGTGAATTGAAGGATCAATATCTCCTGAACGAGTTCCCATCATAATTCCAGCTAGTGGAGTTAGCCCCATTGTAGTATCAAAAGATTTTGAATCTTTAACTGCACAAAGTGAAGCACCATTTCCAATATGTAAGTTAATAAAAGTAACTTTTTCTTTGTTTAAAATTTCTTGTAATTTTAAAGTAATATAGCGATGGCTAATTCCGTGTGCTCCATAGCGTTTAATTTTATATTGTTCGGTTAATTGTTTAGGAATTGGATAGGTATTATTAACTTTATCAATAGTAGTATGAAATGCGGTATCAAAATTAGCGCTTAATTTAGCATTTGGAAAGACTTTTTTAAATCCATTCATGGCTTGAACTGCTCCAGGATTATGAAGCGGTGCATAAATTGAACATTGATCAATAATTTCAATGGCTTTATCATCAATTTTTGAAGATTTTGTAAAAAATTCTCCACCTTGAACCACTCTAAAACCAATATATTCAATTTCGTTTTTATCTTTGATTAAATTAATTTCTTGCATTAATTTATATACTTCTTCTACGGCTACTTCATGGTTTTCCATTTTAACTTCTTTTTCGAATTTTTGTGTAGTTTTAATAGTAATATTACCCATTGGAAGAGTAATTCTTTCAGCAAGTCCTGTAGCAATAACATTTAAAGTGTCTTTTTCAAAAAGACTCATTTTAATTGAGCTACTTCCAGCATTAATAACTAAAATTTTATTCATCTTTATTTACTTCCTTCGCTTTGTAATGCAGTAATTAAAACAGTATTTACTACATCATTTACTGTTGACCCTCTTGAAAGGTCATTAACTGGTTTTTTAGTACCAACTACCACTGGACCAATAGCTCCATAACCAGCAAATCTTTGCACTAATTTATAACCAATATTTCCTGCATTTAAATCTGGAAATACAAGCACATTAGCTGATTGATTGAAACTTTCGCCTTTATATTTAGCTTTTCGAATTTCTAAATCAATAGCTGCATCAAGTTGAATTTCTCCAAGAGCTTTTTGAGTTGCTTTTTCATTATATAAATCAGTTGCTAATTTGACTAATTCTGATTCAGGGGTTTTAGCTGAAAAGCTAGTTGAAAAAGATAAAAAGGCCACCTTAGGGTCAAATCCCATTTGAGTAGCAAAATCTTTTGCATTAAGGCCAATTTCAGCAAGTTGTTCAGCTGTTGGTTTAACATTAACTGAAATATCTGAAAAAATGAAATTTTGTTCGTCTTTATGCATAATCATAGCCGAAGAAATAGTTTTAGTTCCTTCTTTTGGACCAATAGCTTTAAAAGCGGCTCTTAAAATATCAGCTGTAGCATATTTTAATCCCCCAACAACTCCATCAGCTTGACCAAGTGCAAGAAGCATCATAGCATAAAAAGGTCTAGTTGATAATGCTTTTTGAGCTTGTTCAAGGGTTTCTTTTCCTTTTCTAAGCTCTACGTATTTAGCTGTTAAATGCTCAAGTTTATCTTTATCTTCGAAAATATTAACAAAGTTAAATCCCTCAACTTTGTCTTTATCATCTTCAACTAATAAAATAGTTTTAATGTTTGAATGCTTTTGTAACTCTTTAGCCGCTTGAACCATTCTTGGATCATCTCCATCAATTAAAACAATGGTTTTTTGACTAGCTAATTGTTTTACTTTTGTTTGTAGTGATAATTCAAAATTCACAATTACTCCTTTAAATCAATATACTATCTATTTTATTCTTTTCTAAAAAAGATATTTTAAAAATCCTTATAAACTTATTTTTGTTGGAAATTAGTGTAAAAAGGAAATATTTTCAATAATTTTTTGGATAAAAAATTTCTTTTATTTGTAATTTGTTTATTAAAATTTTTTATAAATTTACTATTTTCATTAAAATTTTACAAGAACAGTTTCATTATATATTTACACATATATAATTATTCTTATGAACAAAAGTAGCTACTTGAAAAAATTATTAATTTTAGTAGGTCCAATTACTTTAATAGCAACATCTGCTTCTTGTGAAAATAAAAATGCACAATCAGTAAAAGAAAAAGAAAATCTAAATTCAGATTCTAAAAATTCTGGTGTTTCTCAGACCCCGCAAAATAGTTATTCTCCACAAAATTCAACAAAAGAAGACGCCAAAAATAAAAATATTAAAAATGTAAATAATGGCGATCCTTCAAAAGCTCAAGCACCAAATCCAAAAACAGAAACTTTAGATAATGAAAAGCAAAATTCAGATTCTGTAAATTCTAAAGTAACAAAAATAAATTCTGAATCAGATCACAAAGAAACACCTATGTCTAAAGATAATCAAAAATCTCAGGAGGCTAAACCAGATAAAGAAAATGGAGTTTCGAGCAATCCAAAAATTAAAGACACAACAAAATTAGACAAAAAAGAAAATAGCGATACTGTAACATCTCAAGAGCAAAACAAAGCTACTAAAACAGAAGAAACTAAAGTGGCAAGTGAAAATCAACCAGAAAAAGAGCAAAAAGGCAACTCTCAACTAGTTTCTGAGCAAAATTCCAATAATTCACAAAAAGAAACAGAAAAACAAAAAACCAATGAAACAAAATCTCCTGTAGTTGCAAAAGAAAAAGACAAAAATAATGCTCAATCTGGTCAAGAATCTCCAGAAAAACAAGTCCAATCAATAGAAATGTCTGAATCTGAGAAAAACCAAAAAGAAACAGATGAATATAAAGTTTTAAACACAAAAAATCTAGCAGAACTAAACCAATTCCTTGAAACAAAGCCCAAAAACGCTAATATTCAATATGTTCAAAGATATAAAGCATTTGACGAAAATGATAATTGAGGATTTGGATTTGCAGGATATGATAATAAAAACGAAAACAAAATGTTTCTTCTAAAAGCTAATTATGTCAAAGATATTAAGCTTTCAAAAGGTAACAAAAGTTCCAAAAACAAAAAGGATCAAAAATACATCTCAGCTAGTTATGACAAAAACACCGGAACTGTAACACTAACAGTAAATAAAGGTTCAAAACAAGAAACTTTAGTTATTCGGCTTGTTTAAAAGTTAAAAAACTCTTAAATAGCAAGGTTTTAAACCTGCTATTTTCATTATTTATTAAAGCTTTATTTTTAATTGTTAAAAATAAGATAAAATTTATAATATAAGCATTTTTTATGCTTAAAACGTGTAAATTCATTATAAGGAGAATTATGTTTAATAAAGCTGTTGTAGATATTGGAGGAACTAATACTCGCTTTGCAATTATTGAAAACAATCAAATTATTTTTAAAGAAAAATTTACAACCAATCCAAAAAATGCCTTTGAAACACTAAATAAAATTATTGTTTTAGCTCAAAAATTTAAAATAAAAACACTAGCAATGTGTTTACCTGGGCCAGCAAATTATGAGCAAGGAATTATTTTAGAAACTCCTAATTTACCAAGTTGAAGTAATTTAAATGTTAAACAACATCTATTAAATAATTCTAATATTGAGCAAATTATTTGTGAAAATGATGCTAATGCAGCAGCTTTAGGAGCTCACCGTCGATATAATAAAGTAGGCTCATACACACAGTTTTTCACTTTAAGTACTGGTTTTGGAGGGGGATTAGTTATTAATGATCAAATTATCACTGGATATAATCATCAAGCTCAAGAAATAGCTAAATTACCCCTTGGACCAAGCTCAGAACCTACTTTCCATTTAAGTCCTTATGCTAGCGAAATTTATCTTTCAGGAAGTGGATGATCGCTACAAGCAAAAGAAAAAGGATTTAATGTAACTGCTAAAGAAATTTTAAGTGATTATCATAATAACTTAAAATATGCTCATGAAATTGTAAGTAATGCTATTTTTACTTTAACTAAAGTTATTGCAACAACTGCATGTTTAATTAATCCGAATTTAATTGTTTTTAGTGGACCGATTGCAGTTAATGCTCCTTTTATTGTTGAAGAAGCTTTTGCTAAAGCAAAACAACTAATGTGAGCTTCACAAACACAAGTTTTAGATTATAAAATTGATCTTTTAGGTGAAGATTTAGCACTTTTTGGATTGCATGAATTAATTTAAAAATAAAGGACAAAAATGAATCAATTAGAATTAGATTTGCAGTATTTTGATATATTGGGTTGAATTTTTGGAGCTAGCACACTTTTATATGTAATTATTAGTATCATTGCTAGTGATTTATTTTTTAAATCATCACCTAAAATTGATGCAAAGTTAATTAATATGAGTTTACAAAAAAGTGAATTTGTTCTAAAAGATCAAATCCAAGTACACCCATTCTTTGAACAAGGAGTAAGTTCAATAATTTTATTAGTCAGAAAAATTAACATAAGATTAACAATCTCAAGTTTAATTTGCTTATTAGGCTCTACACCAATTATAGGATATTTAATTTGACTTGCAGTTAATGAAATTGTTGTTTTTGTATTTACGGTATTAAGTTGAATAATTATTATTGCTACGGTAGTTTTATCAATAATTTTGCTTAGTTTTTCAATTTTTAGGAATATAAAAATCCAAAAGCTAAAATTGTTGCTAGAAAACATAATTGTTAATGAAAAGGCTCTGCTTTTTGATGCAAATTTAGATCAAAGTCCCGATCATTTTCAAGAAAATAATCCTAATTCAGTTTTTACTAATTATCTACATAAATTAACACTTAATGAACAAATAATTACTAAAAAATTTCACAAAACCAAAGATCATGGTCAATCAGTTTTATATTTAATGTTTGTGTATTCAAATTATAAAAATCAAAAGTTTTATTCACCCAAATATCATGAAAATATGAAATATTTTTTAGAAAAATTTTCAAAACTTAATAAGCAAAATAACAATAATAAGAAGGGTTAAATAATGAATTCATTTGACTATACAACTATAAACTTATCAGTTGGTATTGGATTATTTTTTCTGGCATATGCTTTGGTAATTTATATTATTTTTAAAACTAGAGACAAAAATAAATATGTAGAAATTTTCAAAGCTGTTTATTTCAAAATTGAAAACATTTTATCATTTAAAAATGATTTAGTATTTGATAAGCGTTTTTTAAAAGGATACGAAATTATTGAAAAAGAAGTAGTTAAAATGAATAAACGTTTTTTATATGCTTTTACAATTAGTGTTTTAATTATTGTAGCTCAATTAACAAATTCAATTGTTTTTGTGGTAATTGACAAAATGGAAATTAGTTACTTTAGTGTTTTATTTGTTACTGCTGTTACTATTTTTTCATATTTTTATTATCCAGTGTTTTTTAAATTTAAAAAATTTAAGCAAATGCTTGAAAAAATTACCTTTAAAGAGATTGGATTGCTCTCGTTAAATTATGTAGAAGGCCAAATTGACAAAAATAATTTAAAAAATTTTAGACTTTATAATGATAAAACTGTCAATATATTAGATTTAATTGATGATCATCCGTTAGATTATATTGAAATTCTTTATTTTATAGCTGCTGGATCAGAATTTTTAAGCAATAACTCTAATTTCAACGTTCAAAATTACAAAATGCTTTATGATAAAATCAACGAATTAATCCGTGAAAACAATCAATAAGTAATTAAAAAGATAATAATTAGATTTTAAAGAAAAATGTGGAAAAAATTTTCAAAAGTATTTTTTACTTACTTTTTTATAAAATTAAATTAATTAAAAAATTAATAAACTAAGGAGATAAATCATGAAAAACATGTTTTTTAAAATCGGCGGGCCTATAGCTAATGTTACTCAACTTTCATCAGTAGTTGCAAATAATGTTGATACAAGTAAATTAACATCAGTTCAACGACCTAAGACCGATGTTGATGATAAGTTTGTTCAAGAACTAAGTCAGGAATTACAATTTAAAAATAAAGATGTAATTGATAAAATTACAAATTTAATGGTTGAACAAAATGCTTCATCATTAAAAATGAGCAAAGAACTTCAAAAAGAGGATGTGCAAGCTTTTGCTAAATCATTTCTAAATAAGTTATTAAAAGAAAGGAAAATCACTCAAGAACAATACAATAGAGCTGTAAACACACCAATTTCTGAAAAATCATTTAAAAAGTTTAAATCTGAACTAAGACATTATTATAAAGATGTAAAAGATAATATTGATAAAGCTGCAAAAACAAAAGAGTTCCAAGAAAAACATCGCTGAGAAATTGTTAACTCAGAAAAAGGTTATCGTTTAAACATAGTTGATGGAGAAATTAACTCTAAAAAAGCTTCATTAGAATCTGAAAATTTAAGAGAAACTGTTAAAAAAATGATGGAAGCTAGAGATGAGCTTAAAAATAATCTAAAATATTGAATACAATATAAGAAAAGACTTGTTGCTGCTAGCATCGGAATTGGTGTAACTTCAATAGTAACTGGTTTCTTTTCGTTCTTTTTTCCTTTTTTAGCTATTGTTTCTGTAGCGACCGCAACATCTTCACTTATTTTAAATCAATGGACTAAAGGGATTGAAGAAAACATTAGAATTGCTCAAGAAAAACTCGATTCTTACAAGGAATTAATCTCTGATTCAAATGATACCGAATCAGGAATAGTAAATATTCATGCACTTTTTTGAGGTGTAACTTCAATAGGTAAGTCTTGAATAGATGTTGATAATCTTACTCAAAAAGACAATATCAAATACATAAATTATGGATTTAAACAACTAGGTCTTAAAAAAGGGCTAGTTAATTTTATTAAAACCGCCTCTAAAAGTTTTACTTTGTTTGCAATAGCAAATGATGCTGTTCAACTTGGTTTTAGTGTAAAAGATTTTATTAATTTAAACAACCAATTAGACAAAATAAATAAAAAAGAGGAAGAAATTAATCGTAAAATAATGTCAATAACTGAAGAAATTAAAGAATTTAAAAAATATGGATGAACTGTAATTAACGAAACAGAACAAACAGATTATTATTGAAATGGTGGAAGAGGCGGAAAAAACTTAGTTTTTAGAAACCAACAAACCGGAGAAGAAAAAACAATTCAAGAAATGTTAAAGACTCCTGATTGACAACTAAGATTTTGAGGCTTACAAAAAGTTCATGACAAAATAAAAGGCGATTATATTAGAAAGCTTAGAAATGACACCAAAGAAGATAACTTAGGATAATTAATGTTAGAAAAAAATGATAATGCAACTTTAACAATTTCAATAATTATTATTGTAGTATTTATATTATATTTAATGTTAAGTTCAATTAATAATTTAGCTAATTTAGGAAGGTGAAAATTTATCACTAGTTTAATTGATTTAGTTATTCAAAAAATAAAATTTAACAAAGAAACTTGAATGTTAGATAATAAACTGAAAAGAGCTTGCTTGGATCTGGTGATAAGAACTAGGTACTACAAAAAATTTATATGGCTTGATTGGCTTATCCATTTGATTTTATGACTTTTCTTTCTTATTTTAACAATCCTTTCTGAAACTGTTTATCAGAATAAATCACTTATTATTCATTATTATGTAATGCCATTTTTACTTGGAACAAGCCCTCTTTGATGACTTTTATTTTTAACTTTAGTTCTATATAAATTTTATAAATTGGAAGACTTCATCAAAAAGAAAGGTATTTGAAATCTAAAAGACATTAAGACTCAAAAAAGCAAAAAAGCAACAAATAAAAAAGATGACGAAACTGAATCTTATATAAATAAAGAATGAGTTAAATTTATATGGGTTACTGAAGGAATGGTTTTTAAAAAAATGAAGTCATTTATTACCAGAGATGAATCTATACGATATTTTTTAGGTGAAAAATCCAAGTCAATCATGTACATCTACAGATATGATATTGATAATTATAAAGCGCCCTATTTTGTTTTCGAGCATCAACAAATGATTAAAAATTATGAGGAAGTAGAGTGGAATTAGAAGCAAAAATATATTTTATACTGTTTATAATAACTTTTATCGTTTTAATTTTCGATCATATAACTATTATTCATACTGAATGAAAAAAAATTGAAAAACATATAATTATAATTACGATTAAAAAAATCAATTTTGTTTTAAAAAATAATATTAAGGTTCACCCTTTGTTTGGAGAATCAATTAATTCTCTTTTTTCCATTATCAAAATAGGAAATAAAAACATTCTTTTTAAAAATTCTTTCACTTTTATATATTTTGCTGGGTTGTTGTTTTTTATGATTTTGGCACCTATTTATAATTTATTTTATGACGTTTTTTATATTATTATTTTAATAATTGAAATTTTTTGATTTCTAAAATTTATTTATTTGATATATCTTTTATTTTCAAGAAAAACTATTGCTAAAAAACTAAAAACAATAAGTCAAAAATTAAGTTTAAATTATAACTCAAGTTTATTTGGTCTAGAAATTAGTAAAAAAGAAATCAATGAAATAAAACACAGTGGATCTTTTGAAAATATAGATGAAGCAAATATATTTTTACATTCTATTAAAAATGATTTTGAAATATATATAGTTTATAAACCATGAAAAGACTATGATTTATTTAAAGGTGGTAAGCAAAAAATATTGCTTAATCGAGATATTTTAGTTAACAAACTTAATTGAAACAAACAACACGCAAGGCATGTCCATTATTTAATGCTTATTTACTCCAATTATCAAAGTGAAGAATTTTATAATCGAAATTATAAAGAGAATATTAGATACTTTTTAGAATTAGAAAAATATAATTAAGATTAATTAAAGAAGTAATTAAAATCTGTTTTTCAATTTAAATTATCTTATCTTAAAACACTATAATTTTTAATAAGCGATTTTAATACTTTTTAATTTAAATTTCAAAAATGCTTTCAATAATAGAATAATTAAATAAAAAGGATTAAAAAGATGAATTCATTTTACTATGGTACTATAAGTTTTTCAATTGGAGCTTCTTTGTTTTTGATAGCAATTGTTTTAATATTTTATTTTGTTTATAAATCCATTGATAAAGATGAATATAGAAAAATTTTTAAAGCTGTTTATATTAAAGTTGAAAACGTTATATCATTTAAAGATAATTTAATTTTTGATAAAAAGTTTTTAAAAGGATGTGAAATTATCAAAAAAGAAGCATAATAAAATGAATAAGCATCTTTTATATCTTTTTTCGATTCATATTTTAATAATTTTAGCTCAATTTACAAATTCCGTTTTTTATAATAATTGACAAAACAGAAACTTATTATATTGATTTTTTATTTGCTACTGCTATTATTATTTTTTTATATGCATATGATCTAATGTTTTTTTGAGTTTAAAAATTTCAAAAAATGCTTGAAAAAATTACCTTTAAAGAGGTCGGATTGCTCTCGTTAAATTATGTAGAAGGCCAAATTGACGAAAATAATTTAAAAAGTTTTAAGCTTTATAATGATAAAACTGTCAATATATTAGATTTAATTGATGATCATCCGTTAGATTATATTGAAATTCTTTATTTTATAGCTGCTGGATCAGAATTTTTAAGCAATAACTCTAATTTCAACGTTCAAAATTACAAAATGCTTTATGATAAAATCAACGAATTAATCCGTGAAAACAATCAATAAGTAATTAAAAAGATAATAATTAGATTTTAAAAAAATGTGGAAAAAATTTCCAAAAGTAAGTTTTTACTTACTTTTTTTATAAAATTAATTTAGTTAAAAAATTAATAAACTAAGGAGATAAAACATGAAAAACATATTTTTTAAAATCGGTGAGCCTGTAGCTAATGTTGCTCAACTTTCATCAGTAGTTGCAAATAATGTTGATACAAGTAAGTTAACATCAGTTCAACGACCTAAGACCGCTATTGATGATAAGTTTGTTCAGGAACTAAGTCAGGAATTACAATTTAAAAATAAAGATGTAATTGATAAAATTACAAATTTAATGGTTGAACAAAATGCTTCATCATTAAAAATGAGCAAAGAACTTCAAAAAGAGGATGTGCAAGCTTTTGCTAAGTCATTTCTAGATAAGCTATTAAAAGAAAGCAAAATTACTCAAGAACAATACAATAGAGCTATAAATACACCAATTTCTGAAAAAGCATTTAATAAATTTAAGTCTGAATTAAGGCATTATTATAAAGATGTAAAAGATAACATTGATAAAGTAGCAAAAACTAAAGAATTTCAAGAAGAACATGACTGAGAAACTGTTAATGAAGAAAAAGGTTATCACTTAAATATTATTGAAGGGGAAATTAATTCCAAAAAAGTTTCATTAGAAGCCGAAAAACTCAGACAAACTGCTAAAAAAATGATGGACCTTAGAGATCAAATTCAAAATAACTTAAAATATTGAATTAAATATAAAAAAATATTAGTTTCTGCTAGTATAGGAGTAGGTACAACTTCTATACTAGTTAGTGCATTTTCCTTAATTTTTCCGTTTTTTGGTGTATTTGCTGTTACTGTAGTATCTGCAACAGCTTCGGTAACTTCTTTTGGTTTAAGTATATGAATTGATATAATACAAAAAAATATAGATCTTGCTAAAAATAAAGTGAAAAAATATATACAATTAATTTCAAATTCAACAGATATAGAATCAATATTAGTAAAAATCCACGGTTATTTATCAGATTCAATATCAATTGTAGATTCAGGAAAAAAGATTTGAAAGATTAAAAAAAGTAAAACTAAAATTTTAGACAAAAAAATACAACCTAGTAAAAATGTAATTAAAGGCGGTTCTGGAATCTTATCTAAACTATTTCGTAAAAAATTTACTTTATTTTCAATAGCAAACGATGCTGTGCAATTTGGTTTTAACATAAAAGAATTAGTAAATTTAAACAATCAAATTACACAAATTAATGAAAAAGAAAAAGAAATAAATGAAGAATTGCAAGGAATAAGCGAACAAATAAATGATTTTAAAAAATATGGATGAACTGTAATTAATGAAACAGAACAAACAGATTATTATTGAAACGGTGGAAGGGGTGGAAAAAATTTAGTTTTTAGAAACCAACAAACCGGAGAAGAAAAAACAATTCAAGAAATGTTAAAGACTCCTGATTGACAACTAAGGTTTTGAGGTTTACAAAAAATTCATGACAAAATAAAAGGCGATTACATCAGAAAACTTAGAAACGATACCAAAGAGGATAATTTGGGGTAATGATACAACACTTAAAAGCTGGATATTAGAAATTCGAACTTAAGGAATTGATATCAAAAATTTATTGAAGAATATTATTTTTAATTAATAAGAAATTAAATCTCTTTGATATTTCCCTAAAAATGTTCTAATTGATTTATAATGATAAAGATTACAAAATATTTTATATAATGTTTTTATACTTGATAATAAGAGACTAATTAGTCTCTTATTATTTTAAAACACAAATTATTAGTCAAAAATTAGGATAATTAATACTTAATTTTAGGTATTTTAAAATTTACAAAATTGATTTCTTAAATAATTCTAATATAATTAATAAAAATAATAAAATTATTTAAGATAAAAATGTTTTATTTATATTAAAAGTATTTATTAAACAAACACAATTAAAGGCGAAAATGGAAAATAATTTTGTTTCTAATATATATGTGTTAATCATTATTTATATTGTTTATAACATCCTTAGAATATTTTTTATTTACTTCTTACCTTTGATAAAAATTAAATTTTTTATTCAAATATTTGATTTATTTTTTCTTAAAATAAAGTACAATTCAAAAACTTGATTTTTAGATGAGTTATTAAAAGAAGCTATTTTAACATTAATAGGTAAAATAAAATATCAAAAAAGGTACCTTTGAATTAATTTAATCTTTGAGTCTATTATAAACATAGCCACTGCATTAAGTGTTTTTTTAGTATTTTTGCATAGTTATCAATGACCACATTGACGATTATCTATATCTTTTTTACTTACTTTTTTTTGAGCAATTAGCAATATTTTTTACTTAATAATTCTTCTTTATAAAATTTGAAAATTTGAAAATAAATTTAAGAAACTTAATTTTTTAAATTTAGAAAAAATTAAACCTATTAAAAAAAGTCGTGGAAATAAAGATGTTTTAGAATTAAATTTTTTATTTATACTTAAAAATATTTATGGTGAAAAAATGCAAAATATCATTTTAAACGCAAAAGATATTAGTAATTTCTTTGGTAAAGAGGCAAAAGTAATTATGTATATTTATAGATATGATATAGATAACTTTAATGCTCCATATTTTGTGTTTGAAAATGAACAAATGATAAAAAATTACGAGGAAGCACAATGATAAAATTTAGTTCCGCTGTTGCTTTTATTATTTTTCTAATTGATTTTATTTTTTTAGTTATAGTTTTATTTGAATTCTTTTATTCTACGCTGAGAGTGATTCAAAATCATTGATTAAAAAATGCAATTTCAAAATCATTTTTTTCACTTCAAAATAATCTAAAAGTTCACAATTTCTTTCTCCGTGCAATTTTGGTTATCAAAGAATCGATTATAAGCACCAATAAAAAGATGGTATATAAATTTTTAATAGGCTTTTTTTATTATTCGATAACCTTTTGATTAGCTTTTAATCCTAACGATTTTAAAACAGATTTTCAAATTTTTCAATTATCTATGTATTGTATTTGAATTGTTATATGATTTCCTTTGTTATTTTTTGCTCTTTTAAGGTATATTAAAATTAAAAAAGTGATAAAAATTTCAAACAATTTAATTTTAGATAATCAAAATATATTATTTAATGTCGAATTTCCTAATGATAAAGATATTTTAGAAATACTTCACAGTGGAACTATTGAAAATTTAAAAAACGGAGAATTTTCAAGTAAAAAGAAAGAAGAAAATTATATAATAAAGCTTCTTTATATTAAAATTAATACCTCTAGAATTTATAGCATTTATGATATAAGTAAAGAAAAGCTTTTACTTAATAGAGATTTTATCGCCTATAACTTAAATGGAGATAAGCAAAAAGCAAGATATATTCATTATTTAATGATTGTATATTCTAATTATCAAAACGAAAAATTTTACATTCCTAATCACCAAGATAATATGCAATATTTTATGCACTTAGAAAAATATTATCAATAAAATTGATTATTTTAGAAAGATAATATTGATTTTTGTGATTAGAAAATTATGAACAAATATTAAAACAAGCACTAGCTTGTTTTAATATTGCAAAATTGCTATAATTTTAAATAATGAGGTGTTTTAGATGCACATAGCTATATCTTTATTTTTATTTGTATTACTTATACGTCGTCAATAATAGCATATACAATGGTAAGAAATTTTGAAAAATGACAATTTCACATTCGTTTAATTAATTTGTTATTTTTCAAAATTAAATTTAACAAAAATACTTGATATTTGGATGCTCTCTTAAAACAAGGGGTGGTTGAGCTTTTCAAAAAACAAAGCTGTATAGTAAAACTGTTTTGTTTGACTTGTTATTAAGAATTTTAATTTTAATTATTTTAACTATTATTCTGACTTTAAGTTATATTTTAAATTTTGTTATCGAACCAACAATTACATCTATAGTAGTTTTTATTGGACCAATTCCTGGAACTTTGACTTGAAGTGGATTTTTTTGTTTTTTATTTGTAAAAGTTATTCTTTCCAAAAAAGATTGAAAAAATACAATCTTTTTGATTTTAATCAAATTCAAGAAGTTAATAAAAAAACAAAAATTAATAATGCTTTTGATAAAGAAGACCAAGAATGCAAATTTACATGAATTTCTAAAAGTATAGTTTCTAAAAAATTATTAACATCATTATAAATTTATCGAAATTTAGAGGATGTAACAAAAGAGATTATGTACATTTATATATACGATATTGATAATTTTAATGCACCTTATTTTGTGTTTGAACATAAAGAAATGCTCAGAAAATTTAAGGAATTGTAATGGATTTTATCGCTTGAAAATATCTATCAGAGTTTGGCACTATATTTGGAATTAGTTTTTTTAATTTAGATATTTTTTCAGGAATTACCCCTCGTTTATTTTCTATATCCACAAAAAAATTTGATGATAATCTAATTGATCTGAGTTTGGCAAAAGCAAATTTTGTTTTGGAAAATAATTTCAACGCTCATCCTTTCTTTATTAAGGGAATAGATTCTTTTGCTTATTTAATAAAGAAAGTTAATTTCAAAATAATTTTAATAACTTTGTGAATTTTACTTCCTGCTTTAGGAGTAATAAGTTTTTTAATTTGAGCCTCATTAAATCAAATTAATGACTTTGTTTTCGGAATGATAAGCTGAATAGTTAGTTGTTTTTCCTTGCTAATAGCAACATTTTTAATTCATTTAATTATTAAGAGATATTTGAAAATTAAAAAAATAAAAAATTTATCTAAAAAGCTTGTTGCTAACTCCAAATTAAAACTTTTTGATTTTGATTTAGAAAAATATTCTAAGAATTTAAGCAATAAAAATGATCATGAAAAATTCTGACAAGAAAATTTAATGGAGACAAAAATCATTTAAGATATGTTACTTATTTAATGATTGTTTATTCAAATTACAAAAATCAAAAATTTTATAATTCTTATTATCAGAAAAATGCTAGATATTTTTTAGAATATGAAAGCTATTATCAGAGATTTAAATAAAAATAAATATAACTTTAACAATTATTTATAATATAAATATATTTATTTTAAAAAAAAGGGGGGGTGGAGTAAATGGATATTGATTATTCTCTTATATATTTAGGAATAAGCTTATCAATTTTTGTTTTAGGTTTTCCAAGCATGATATTTCTTCTTTTGAAAAATAAAAAAGATTTTAAATATGGTCGTATCCTTAACTTCTCTTATAAGAAAATCTCTTTTTTATTTTCAATTAATATAAATTTAAACTTTAATAAAAGATTTTTAGACGGATATAGTGCAATTAAAAAACGAATAATTAAAAGCAATAAAAAGCTTTTATGAATTCTTTTATTATATACATTGATTTTTTTATTACAATTAATAGCATCGATTATTTTTATTGTTTTAGTTGAATTAAAATTATTTTATTTTATTATGCCTATTTTATTTGGTACTTTTGCTTTTATTTTTAATTTATATATTTTTAGTTTTAAGTTTAAAAGATTTGAAAAACTATTTGAAAAAATTTCTTTTAAAAATGAAAATTTAATTCCTATTTATTTTAAAAAAGGTAAAAGTAGAAAAGTCGATTTAAGAATTTTTGAATTTTATAACAATGAGGTGGTAAATTTATTAGAAATAATAAAGAGAGATCCTTCAGAATCTGTAAATATTCTTTATTTTATGGCTGCTGGAACAGAGTTTTTGCAAAGTAATTCAAGTTTTAATGATCAAAACTACAGAACGGTTTATGCTAAAATTGATCAGTTAATCAACAAAAAGAACCAATAAATTTATTGATAAAATTTAATTAAAAGGAAAAATTTAGGTTAGAATGGCAGTCAAATTAAAAGATATTGTAATTATCTTATTTATTTTTTATGTTGTTGTAAAACAGATTTTAGTATACACAAAATTTTATTTTATGTGAAAGTTTTATATCCATTTAAGTGATTTGTGTTTTTGAAAGATAAAGCATAATCAAAATAAATGGTTTTTAGATTTGCCTTTAAAAAACGCAACTTGGACTTTATTAAGAAAAAATCAATATAACAAGAATTTAATTATGTTGAATTTAGCGCTTGATTTTATTATTAGTTCAATTATTCTTTTTATTGTTTTTTACATTAAAGTTAATGCAAATGAAAAATTTTTAGCATCAATAAGTGAAATATTTTTGTGAATTGCTATCGCAATTATTATAATAGAAGCATTCTTATCTGCAGTTGCTCTTTTTAAATTTTTTCAATTTAAAAAATATGTTCAAGAGCAAAATCTTTTTGACTTTAAAAAACTTCGCCCTTGAAAAAACACCAAATCACTTTACATGCAAAAGACAAATAATGCTTTTACAATTGTTACAAAAGAAATTTTTAAACCTAAAGTTAAAACTTTTATTTTAAACGAAACAATTGTACAACGTTTTTTAGGACTTCAAACTAAAGAGCTAATGTATATTTACATATATGATATTAATAATTTCTATGCTCCTTATTTTGTGTTTGAACATAAACAAATGCTAATAAATTATAAGGAAGCACAATGATAGATTTTAGTTATTTGAAAAGCATAATTATCATCATAGATATTGGAATGATTATATATTCAATAGTAAATTTGTCGTTTCTTTGATGATTAAAAATTGAAAACACTTTAGTTGAAATATCGTTTCAAAAAACAGATTTTGTTTTACTAAATAAAAGTAAAGTTCATCCTTTCTTTTTAGCGGGTATTGAAAGCGTTATTTTGATAGTTAAAAATAGCAACAAAAAACTAATTTACCAAAAAATGCCAGATTTTTTATTTTTTATTTTTTTTGTAATTTTATTTCGAATTAACGGATTTAATCAATCGGCTTTAGAATTTACTCACTTATTTTTATTTATTATTTGAGCATTTTTTGGATCACTAATGCTAGTGTTAATCTTTCTGAGAAATATGAAAATAAACAAATTATTAAAAGTATCCAAAAAAATAATAGTTAATAAACAAGCTCCATTATTTAATTTAAAAATCAGCGCCGATCCAAATGAAATCTTATACCATAGTGGTGCTGTTGCTAATATTGAAAATTTTAACTGAAGTTCTTCAAGTATAACAAATGATAAAAATTTAATAGATTCTTCAACTAATTATGAAAATTATAAAATCAACATTGAAAAACTACTCTTAAATCGAGATATTCTTTCTTATAAATTAAATGGTAACAAACAACAAGCAAGGTATATTCATTACTTAATGGTTGCATATTCAGATGATGAAATGCAAGAATTTTATAATCCTCTTTACGAAGATAACATCAAATATTTTTTGGAACTAGAGCAATATTATTCAAATTAAAACAAGTGATGGCTTCATTTTTAGATAATAAAAGTTTTTTTAAGTAAACAATTGTATTATTTTTCATGCAAGAAATTATTTTAATTTAAAAGATAATTTAGGATAATTAAAAAATGAATGACTCTGTTTTTATAATTTCGCTTGTTCTTATTTTAACTTATGGTTCATATGCAATATTATTTTTGTTTAAATATTCTGATATTTTAGGAAAATGAAAATTTCTTTTATTTTTAGTTAATCTTTTCTTAGAAAAAAATAAATTTAACAAAAAAATTTGAACATTAGATAAGAAATTAGTTCAAGGTGTTTTAGATCTATATAGAAAAACTCAATACTATAAAAGATATATAATACTTGACTGATTTTTTCATTTAACATTAATAATTTCTGTGCTAGTTGCATGATTAATTAGTCATATAGCTTATGAATATAGTTTCTATGGACAAGATTTAGTTGCTCCTTTAATAATATTTACACTACCTCTTTGATGATTTATTTTTTTAAGTGTTATTCTAAATAAATTTTCTAAATTTAAAAAAGTAATATTAAAAAGTAATGCTTTTGATTTAAACAATATAGAACCTTTGCGCAGAGAAAAATTAAATCATTTTAAAAAAGCTGGCAAATCTTTTTTAATGAGAAATAGAGGTATTTTTTTATTAAAAACTAAAACTTTTATAATAAATGAAAACAATATTAAAGAATTTTTATCCAATCATATTAAATCAATTATGTATATTTATATTTACGACATAAAAAACCCTAAAGCTCCATATTTTGTGTATGAAAACGAAAAAATGATTCAAAATTACGAGGAAATAAAATGGGATTAACTTTTTTAATTTATGTTTTGGTTTTTGCTATATCTTTTTTAATTTTTATCATTGATAATTTTTTAATTTATTACACAAGATCAAAAATATTTGAAAACCAAATAGCTATTATTTCCATTAAAAAAATTGATTTTGTATTTAAAAATAAAATAAAAGTTCATGATCTCTTTGTCAATTCAATTTTTTCGGTTTTGTCAATAATAAAAAATAGTAATAAAAAAATTATTTTTCAAAACTTTTTTGTTTTTCTCTATTTTATTGGAACAGTAATTTTTTTAATTTTTGGATATATATATGATTTTTATATAGATCCTTTTTCAAGTTTAATTTTAGTATTTGAAGTTTTTTGAATAATAAAATTTTTTTATTTGCTTTATTTTATGTTTTCCAGATTTGCTATAACCAAAAAATTAAAAATCATAAGTAAAGAGCTAATTATTAAATCTGATATTAATTTATTTGATTTGAAAATTGAGCAAAAAGATGTTTTAAAAATAGAACACATTGGATCTTTTGAAAATATTGAAAGTGATAATTATTTTTTGCATTCACTTATATTTGATTTTTCGACATATAAAGACTATAAAATAAGAAAAAATAGTGATTTATTTAAAAATGACAAACAAAAATTTTTATTAAATAGAGATCTTTTACTTTATAAATTTAATCAAAACAAAGAGCAAGCACGACATATTCACTATTTAATGGTGGTTTATTCCAATTATAAAAATGAAGAATTTTACAATCCAAATTATGAAGATAATATGCGATATTTTTTAGAGCTTGAAAAGTTTTATTAAAAAGAAAACAAATCAAAATAATCTAAGATAATTAAATATATGGATGATTACATTTTAATAATTTCAATTTCAATTTTGATAATTTTTTTCTTATATGCAAATTTATTTCTATTCAAACATAGCAATCTAATAGGAAAATGAAAATTTATGATATTTTTACTTGATCTTTGATTTGAAAAAACTAAAATTAACCAAAATAAGTGAATTTTAGATCGAAAACTAAATAAAGCAACTTTAGATTTATTTAAAAAAATTCAATATTATAAAAAATATATTTGAATTGATTGGTCTTTCAATCTTACTTTAATTCTTGCGACTGCAATTTTATGATATATTGATGATATTATTTTAAAATCATATTTTCTAGCTCATGACATTTTTGCACCAATTATAATCTTTACTGCCCCTCTTTGATGACTTATTTTTTTAACTTTATTTTTGCATAAAATCAATAAATTTAAAAAAGAAATTATTAAACATCAAATATTTGATTGAGAAAATATTGAAAAGTTAAAAAAAGAAGAAAAAATAAAATTAGATGATAATGGTGTAAATTTTGCTTTTGTTGGTAAAAAAATCTTTTCAAAAAAAGCTAAAATTTTTGTAATAAGTGAAAAAATGATTAAATATTTTTTAGGAAAAGAAGCAAAATCAATTATGTACATTTATGTGTATGACATCAGTAATTATAAAGCCACATATTTTGTGTACGATAATCAAAAAATAATTGAAAACTATAAGGAAATTCAATGATAAGCAGTTATGTTTTATCAAATATAGTTTTTTTATTTGCTTTTATAGTTTTAACAATTGATATTATAATAATCTTTCTTCTTTGATGAAGAACTTTCGAAAATCATATCTTAACTATTGTTATTAAAAAAACTAAGTTTGCTTCAAAGAATAAAATAAATGTTTCTTCACTTTTTCTAAAATCTATTAGTAGTGTTTTTAGTATTGTAAAAAGAGGTAACATAAAAATTTTTGCTCAAACTTTTTTCCAATTTTTATTTTTTATATTTTTATTTATTTTTCTGTTTTTAACAAGGCATGAAGATTCTTGAGAAAAACCATTTTATTATCCTGCGTGATGAATTGTTGGGTTTTGATTTTTGCGTTTTAGTTATTTAATTTATTTTATACTTAAAAGATTTTTTAGGGTTAATAAACTAAAAAAATAGTTAAAAATCTTGTTGTTGATACAAAAACTAAATTATTTGATATAGACCTAAAACCAAAAGATATTCTCGAAATTAATCACAATGCTTCTTTTGAAAATATTGAAGGATTTGATTATTTTTTATATTCTATAAAGTGAGATTGAGTGATTTTTAATACCTACTTTCCATTTAAAAAAGATAACTTGTTTAAAAAGGACAAACAAAAATTTTTATTAAATAGAGATATTTTATTTCATAAATTTAATCAAAACAAAGAGCAAGCTCGACACATTCACTATTTAATGGTGGTTTATTCCAATTATAAAAATGAAGAATTTTACAATCCAAATTATGAAGATAACATGCGATATTTTTTAGAGCTGGAAAAATATCATTCAAATGATAAAAATAAGCTTTAAATAAGCTTATTTTTTAAAAAAGGATAGAAAATAATTAAGTTGTGATATGAACCCCAAAAGTTGGACATTAAAATCCAAAATTAAGGGGTTCATATCATTTTGATTATATTAAGGTTATTTTATTTATTGACTTTTCAAAAAATGGTACTACAAATGAAAATAAAAAATCTTCTACATTTTATAAAATCTAAAAATTGAACCATATTTTTGTCATTTTTCTTATAAAATAAAATTATTAAAATAAATCAAAAAACTATCAGAGGATAAAAATGAAAAATATATTTTTGAAAATCGGAGAGCCTGTTGCTAACGTTACTCAACTTTCTTCGATTGTAGCAAATAATATTGATACAAGTAATATTTCTAAAATTCAGCAAAATAAAAAAGTTATTGATTATAAATTTCTGAGAAAACTAGGTAACGAATTGCAAAATCAAAATAGAGATTTAATTGATAAATTTACAAATTTAATGCTAGATAAAAAAATATCAGGAACAAAAGTTGCAGAAAATTTACAAAAAGATGATTTAAAAGCATTTTCAAAAACTCTTTTAACAAAATTATTAAAAGAAAATAAAATTTCACAAGAAGATTACAATAAGTATATTAATACACCCATTTCTGATAGTATGTTTGAAAATTTCAAAAGGGAGTTTAAAAAATATTCTATACAAACAAAAAAAGAAGTTATCGTTAAATATTCGTCCAAAAAATTTAAAGATAGTTTAAAAAGAGTCACAATAGATTATGCAAATTCTTATAAATTAAACATTATAGATGGTGAAATAAATTCCAAAAAAATCTCACTTGAATTTAATAATTTAGAGAAAAAAGCTAAAGAAATAATTAAACTTCGAAATGAAATCAAAAACAACTTGAAATATTGAACTGAAGTTAAACGTGATTACGTTGCGGCAAATATTGGTTTGGGAATTAGTTCATTTTTTGTGGGGATTTTTTCTATATTTGCACCAGTTTTAGTTTTAGGGAGTTTGGCATTAACAACTGCTGCATTCCTTATAAGTCAAAAAATTAATGAAATTAATTATAATATCGAAATTGCAGATCTAAAAGTAAAATATTACGGTTCTTTAATTTCACAAACAGACGATCCAATAACTGCCTTAAAAATATTACACGGCAATATATGGGCAGCTGGTTCTGCAGAATCTTCTTTAATATCACTTGCCTCACAAATTGCAAAAAAAGTAGGTAAACCTCAAAATTGAGGTGTATTAAAATTCTTAGGTGATTTTTTCTCAAAAAAGAAGTTTATAGCTTTTGCAGCAATTAATGATGCTATTGAAGTTGGTTTTAATAGCCATGAATTATATTTAACAAATCAAAGAATAGCGTATATTAACAAAAAAGAAAAAGAAATTAATAATTCATTAAGCGAAATATATCAAAGAATTGAAGAGCTAAAAAAATACAATTGAGTGGTAATTAATGAAACTGAACAAACTGATTTTTACTGAAATGGAGGAAGAGGTGGAAAAAACTTAGTTTTTAAAAACCTTCAAACAGGTGAAATAAAAACAATTAATGAATTACTCAAATATAGTGATTTTGAATTAAGAGCTCAAGGCCTTCAAAAAGTTTATGATCACAAAAAAGGTTTTTATATTAGAAAAATTAAAAATTCTTCAAAAGAAGATAATTTAGGATAAAATTTGCTTATTTTATACATAATATTGTTAATTGTTTATTTCGGAATTAGAATTATCTTTGTGAGTATAAAACATTTTTCAAGGTGAAAGTTTTTTGACTGTTTAATTAAACTTTCTCTTCTTAAAATAAAACATAATCAAGAAACTTGATATTTAGATAACAATTTTAAAAAAAGCATAAATATTTTTCTATCAAAAATTAAGTACAACAAAAAGATTCTTTGCATAAATTTTCTATTTGATTTTTCTGTTAATTTAGTTTTTATTACAGTTTTCTTGATCTTAAGTACAAGTTTTAAAAGTGAGCAAGATTTTTATTTAAAATACACATTTTTCATAATTAATTTCTCTTTGTTTATTTGGTATTTCGCGTTTTTGAAGTTTTTTTATGTGTTTTGATATTTTCAAAAAGAGATCAAAAAACTCAATGTTTTTGTATTTGATAAAATCAAAGAAATTAAAAATCCTAAAATATTTCTTAATCAAAGACCTGGAAAAAAGTTTTTATTTACAACGCAAAAAATATTATTTAAGAAAATAGAATCCTTTATTTTAATTGAAAAAAATATCAAATATTTCTTAGGTAAAAACTCAAAAACAATTATGTACATTTACATATATGATATAAATAACTTTAAAGCTCCATATTTTGTATTTGAACATCAAAAGATGATAAAAAATTATGGAGAAGCAAAATGGGACTAAATAATATAGCTCTAATAACGATAATTATTTTATTTGAATTGATTTTTTTATGAATTTTATTTTCAGAAGTTTTTTCTTTTCTATTTAAAAAAATAGAAAACATTTGAATTAAAATAGCTATAAAAAAGATTAAATTTATATTAAAAAATAATTTACATCCACATTTTTTAATTAAAGAAGCTATTTTATCTATTGCTATAAATACCAAAAAAACTAACAAAAAGATAATTTTAAAAATTCTTTTTTCTAGTCCTTATTTTATTTTTGTTTTTATATTTATTATTAAAATCAATGATTTTCAAGGACATTTTTCTCAAATAATACAATTAATTTTCTTTAGTATATGGGCAATAGTATCAATTTTTTTCTTATTATTTACATTTTTTAGATATATAAAAATAAAACAAATGCTAAATATTAAAAGAAAAATAATTTTTCAAAAAGATGCTAAATTATTTGATATTCATTTATCTAGAAAATTATTAGAACAAATAAATCATACTGGTTCTGTCGAAAATATTGAAATCACTTTTTCTTCAATGGAAGAAATATATGAGAATCGAGATATAAGATTTTTGCTTTTTGAATTAAAACCAAAAAGTTTATTTAAAAATAAAAAACAAAATATTTTACTTAATAGAGACATTATTTATTATAAACTTAACGGAAACAAAGAGCAAGCTCGACATATTCACTATTTAATGGTGGTTTATTCTAATTATAAAGATGAAGAATTTTACAATCCAAATTATGAAAATAACATGCGATATTTTTTAGAGCTGGAAAAATACCATTCAAATGACAAAAATAAGCTTTAAAAAAGCTTATTTTTGTTTATCCACATTTTTATAATAAATTGGGTATTTTTAATATAATTATTTAAATGAAAGATCCGAAAAACGATATTAGTAAAACACAAGAAATTATTGATTACCTACTTGAATTAATTAAATCTAAGAAAATACCCGTAAATAAAGTAATGCCTTCTGAGCATGCGTTGATGAATCGCTTTGAGTGTTCTCGAGGTGTGGTAGTGAGTGCTTATAATAAATTAGCTGCTTTAGGGGCTGTATATTCAATTAATAAGCGCGGTCATTTTGTGGCTGAAAATTTTCATAATTTAATCAAACCTCTTTCATATATGCTTAAGTGCGACCAACAAAAAGGTATTGAAGTGACAAATTCAGTTCAAGCTCCTAAATGATTTGAAACTAAAAACATTATTTTTGTTAATGGATATCGAGCTTTTGCAAAGGATTATTTTAAGGAAAATCAACTTATAGCTGAAGGAATCACTTATGTTTCAAATGATCTTTTTAAAGTTGTTCCAGAAGTAAACCTAAAAGAATCTTTAACAGATATATTAGTTAATGCAAAAATGCTTAATAATATTATTTACTTTTTAGAATATCAAGATGTTAAGAAATTTGGTTATGAAAAATTAGTGGTAATTAATTTTTATGGATATGATACTGAATCTATTTCAATAGCAGGAACTTTATATGTACATCCAGATCATTTCCAATTTTTTCACCAAGAATTTGGATCAATAAATAAAATTTCATAATAAAATATTATTAAAGAAAAATTTAAAAAGAACAGCATAATCCAATTTACTTCAAAAGTTAAAAGCTAAAAACTAACTTATGAAATGCATTTTAAGAATGCTGTTCTAAATTAAAATTGGGTAAAATAGCATTTTAATTGCTATTTTTTATTTATTTTGAGTTTGGACATGTTCCATCTGAACAAGAAGATTTTTCTTCCATTGAAGGACATGATGATTTAGCACAAGTTTCTTTTGCTTTTGAGCATTCACCACTTTTTGGACAACATGATTGTTTTTCCATTGAGCAAGCGCTTTTTGAGCAAGTTTTTTGTTCTTGTTCTTTTTTCATTTCACAACTTGACATATTAATTCTCCTTTCGTATTATGATTTTAAAGTGTAAATGCTAAAAAACATTATTTTAAACATTAAAAAGATTAACTTTTAACTAAATTATTTCAATACTAAAATATTTAATTTTTAGCATTTATTGCATTTTTGACATAAAAAAGAGCTTTTTTTGATGTTTTTGCTATTTTTAAGTCATAGTAATTATATAACTTATAAATATTTTTTACAAAATTTTTTAAATTTTTTCTAAAGATTTTTTGACTATAAAATTTAACTTTTTCAAGATAATTTAAGTATTAAAAAATGATAAAAAAAGTGATTTTGAGAATTCAAAATCACTTTCAAAATTTTAAATAATTATTATTTTCCTAAAGTAAGTAGTTTTACAAAGCTACTTACTTCTAAAGAAGCTCCACCAACTAAAAATCCATCAATATCTTTTTGTGAATGTAATGCTTCAATATTACTTGGAGATACACTTCCTCCATATTGAATAAGAAGATCTTTGTTAGTTAATGAGCGAATAAATTCACATACCTCTTGAGCTACTTCAGGAGTTGCAACTTTACCAGTTCCGATAGCTCAAATTGGTTCATAAGCAACAATAACTTTAGATAAATCCAAATCTTTTAATGAATATTGGACTTGATGCTTGATAACTTCTTTGGTTATTCCTTGCTCGTATTGTTCTAAGGTTTCTCCCACACAAATAACTGGAGTTATTCCCGCTTCTAAAGCGGCTTTTGCCTTAGCATTTACAAGTTCATCACTTTCGTGATGATAAGTTCTACGTTCTGAGTGTCCAATAACAACATGTGAAACATTTAAATCTTTAAGCATTGAAACTGAAACTTCTCCAGTAAAAGCTCCTTTACTGTGAGCTGAAACATCTTGGGCTACAACTCTTAAGTCTTTAGGTTTATTTGTAAAAGCTGCCAAATTAGTAAAAGGAGCAGCAATTCCATATTCTAAATTAGCAACTATTTTGCTGTGATTTTCTTTTAAAGCTTTTGACAAATCCTCTAAAAATGCACTGGTTTCACTGAAGGTTTTATTCATTTTTCAGTTTCCGATAATAACTGTTTTTTTCATTTTTTCTCCTTTATGAAATAATTATTAAAATTATAATAAAAAAGACCTAATTATGCTCAAATAAGCAAAAAAAGAACACATTTTCGTGTTCTTTAACTTGCTTTATTAACCGCTCTAACAAAATCTTGGTTTGTTTTATCGCTAATATTTTCTAAAATCTTATTAATTTCTTTACGTTGACGCGAAGCATAATCTGGAATGATAATCTTTAAATTTAATTTCATATTTCCACTTCGATTTCCTCGTTTAAAACCAAGCCCTGAAAGCGAAATAGTTTTAGGTTCTAAATATGATTTTTTAAGTTGAATTTTTGTAGTTCCATTTGGGGTAGGAACTTCCACAACTTTTTCTTGCAAAATATCTGCAAAAGATACTGGAAAATCTAAAATTAAATCATCTCCAGATCTAAGGAAGTATTTATGAGCATTAACATGAATTTTTAAGTATAAATCTCCTGCAGGCCCGCCATTATATCCAGGAGATCCAAATCCAGTGCATTTAAGTAATGTTCCACTGGTTACTCCAGCTGGAATATTAATTTTAATTTCTTTTTGAGTTTTAATATACTTATGTCCACGACATTCACCACAGGGTTTAGCGATAATTTTACCAGTCCCTGCACAGGTACGACATTCACTTGAAACTATTTGAGCTCCAAAAATACTGTTGATTCGTTTTTGAATATGACCACTTCCATTACAGGTTCCACAACTTTTTATATCTGCACTAGAACTGGCCCCACTTCCATTACAAAATAAACAAAGTTCGTATTTAGGAAGTTTGCGAGTTTGTGAAAATCCATTATATGAATCTAAGAAAGAAATTTCAAAAATCATTGACTGATCTTCGCCTTTTTGTGGAGCGTTGCTTCTCCGACGAGAAGAACCAGAAAATGAACCAAAAAGATCTTGAAAAAAATCTCCAAATCCCCCAAAACCTTCAAAATCACTAAATCCTTGGCCTCCAAACCCTTGAGCATTTGCTCCGTCATGACCAAACTGATCGTAATTTTTTCTTTTATTTTCATCTGAAAGCACTTCATAAGCTTCATTAATTTCTTGCATTTTTTGTTGTGCATCGCTTTCTTTAGATTTATCTGGGTGATATTTCATCGCTAACTTACGATATGCACTTTTTATTTCTTGAGCTGAAGCACCTTTTGAAACACCTAAAACTTCATAATAATCTCTTTTTCCTGCCATAATGTTTTAATTTTAGCACAATTTTATATAAACTGCTAAATTTATTTAAATGGTGTCCTAATGATATATACTTTTTATATGAAAATATATGTAAGTAAAAGTTACTCTCCTTATATCACTTTGTCTCTTGAAGAATTAATTGTTAATGACCCTGAACAAACTGGTGATATTTTGTATTTATATCAACACGATAATGCCGTAATTATCGGAAGAAATCAAAACGCTCACGAAGAAATTAAACGCGATTATATCCAAGCAAATAACATAGAACTTGCACGTAGAAACAGCGGTGGTGGAGCTGTATATCACGATTTAGGAAACATTAATTTTTCTTTTATTACCGATAATAATAAAAAAGGAGGATATGAAGCTTTTTTAACTCCAATTATTGGATATTTAAATTCTTTAGGATTAAACGCTGAATTTAAAGGTCGTAATGACTTACTTTGCAATGGAGCTAAAATTAGTGGAAACGCCCAATTTATCAAAGGAAATAGAATTGTATCACATGGAACATTGCTTTTTGATGTTGATTTAACTAAACTTGCAAATGCACTCAATCCTTCAAAATTAAAAATGGAATCTAAAGGGATTCAATCAGCTCGTCAAAGAGTAACAAACATTGCTAAAGAGTTAAACTACTCAATTAACGAACAAGAATTTATTGATGGATTGGTAAAATACTTTATTGATCATTTTGGAGCAAAATTAGAAGAGCTTCCTCTTGAAAAATATTCTAAAAAACTTGAAGAGCTTAGAAAATTTAAATCTTCAGAGGAATGAATTTATGGTAAAAATCCACAATTTAGTGCCGAAAATGCTGCTAAATTTACTAATGGAATTTTAAAAGTTAAACTCAATGTTGTAGAAAATAAGGTAAAAGATATTTTATTTGAGGGTGATTTTTTAGCCACTAAAGATCTTGATGATGTATTACACTTGTTTAAAGGAATTGAATTTAAAAAAGAAGCTTTTGCACAAGTTTTAGATCAAATTGATTTAAACACATATTTTGGTGGAATTGCTAAAGAAGAAATTTTAGATTTAATTTTTGGATAATTATGAAAACTAATAAAGTAACAATTAATAATTTTGAAATTAACTATCTTTATGAAAATAAGGAAAATTCAGACAAACCTCTTGTATTATTTTTTCATGGATTTGGTGGAACTTTTACAATCTTTTTACCCCTTTTAAGATTGCAAAGAGATTTTCGTTTTGCTGCTTTGGATTTTCCAGGATGTGGAGAAAGCTCATCAGCAAATGATTTAACTTTAGAACAATATTTTGATGTAGTTAAGAAATTTTTAGATAATGTTTTAAAAGAAGAAAAAGAAATTTATCTTGTATCACATTCCCTTGGATCTGCGAGTGCTTTATCATTAAATAAAGAACCACAAATTAAAGCTACTTTGTTACTTTCTCCATTTAATGAGTTTGTAAAATACAATCAATATGCTAATGAACTTCCTCATTGAGTTCTGCCTGATGATGAAGAAGGCTGTATAGTAGCTTGTGAAAATCTGTTTTATCAAAAAACTGAAAAAGTCACTGCTGTTGCAAAATACCTTTGCCAAGGATCTCCTGAAGGTTATGTTATTAAGAAAAAGAAATTTCAACATATGGTTGATAATCAACTCAAAAATGAAGTATATCTTGAAAGTGTAATTAGTAATTTATATAAAAATGCTACTAATGTATCGGTATTAACTGGAGATACAGATAGATATACTCCAATTGAACAAATGGAGAAATTAAACCAAAAATACAATATTGATGTTGAAGTTATTCCTAAAACTGGACATGCAATAATGACTGAAAGACCGCAAGAAGTAATTAATAAACTCAATCAAATAATTAAAAATCGATAAATATAAATATGAACCGGTCGCAATTTGCGGCCGGTTCATCTATTTTTTTATTATTAATTTAATAACAAATTTAAAACTTTATTTTATGGGTGTAAAATTATTATAAGATTCTTATATTTATTTTTAAAAAGGAGATTAAGTTCATGGAAAATAGTAAGAATATTCTTGAAATTGATGATCAAAATATAAAAAATATGATTTTTACTATACGTGATAAGCAAGTGATGATTGATAGAGACTTAGCAAGTTTGTATCATGTGACAACTAAAAGACTTAATGAACAAGTTAAAAGAAATTATTTAAGATTTCCGGAAGAATTTTGTTTCCAACTTGATAATGAAGAAAAAAAGGAACTGGTCGCAAATTGCGACCGGTTCAGTAGTTTAAAACATTCAACATCTAACCCTTATGTTTTTACTGAACAAGGGATAACAATGCTCTCAGCAGTTCTTAATAGTGATATTGCAATACAAATGAGTATCAAAATTATAAAAAGTTTTGTAGAAATGCGTAATTTCTTAATTGCTAATAAAGAAATTTTTTCAAGACTAGATAGAGTGGAGTTAAAACTATTAGAAACTGATAAAAGAATGGATGAGGTTTTTGATTATCTTGCCAATCAAAAAGAAGTAAAACAAAAAATATTTTTTAATGGACAAATATATGATGCTTTTAGCTTTATTATTAAAATAATTCAAAAAGCAAAAAAAGAAATTATTTTAATTGATAACTATGTAGATATTAATAGCTTAAATATTTTACGCAATAAAAATAAAGAAGTAAATGTAGTTATCATAACTTCAGGTAAAGGAAAATTATCAGCAAAAGATACCGACAAATTTAATTTACAATATCCTAACCTTATTGTTAAGATAAATAATAATTTTCACGATAGGTTTTTAATATTAGATGACGCAGATGTTTATCATATTGGTGCTTCTATTAAAGATGCCGGCAAAAAAAGTTTTGCTATTTCAAAAATTGAAGAAAAAGATTTAATAGAAAGTCTTATAAATAAAATAAACCAAATAGATATTTAATATTATTATTTGGTTTATTTTTCTTTTAAATTTAAATATGCTACTTGAGCAATCATTACACCATTATCAGTAGTATATTTCATAGATGGAATAATTGTATTTGGATGTAATTTGGCAAACTCTTTTCTAAGTAAAGAATTTGCTGAAACTCCTCCTCCAAGCACAAGAGTATTGACCTTGTATTTTTTTAAAGCTACTAATGTTTTTTGGTTTAAATACTTAACTGCTGTATGTTGAAAACTTGCAGCTATTTTATTAACATCAATTTCTTTTTCTAACATTTTTTGTTTATTTAAGTAATTTAAAACTTGTGTTTTTATTCCACTGAAAGAAAAATCTAATTCATTTTGGGTTTTAGGGATAGTGAAATTAATATACTTTCCATTGTATTGATTATAAATTTTATCTATTAGTGGACCACCAGGAAATCCTATCCCTAAACGTGAAGAAACTTTATCAAACACTTCCCCAACAGCATCATCTAAAGTTTCGCCAATAATTTCAAAATCTGCATGAGATGTAGCATAAATAAGCTGAGTGTGTCCACCAGAAACAAGCAAACAAAGTGCTGGATAAGTAATTTCGTTTGTTAAGGTTGCTGATAAAAAATGTCCATGCAAGTGATTAACAGGAATAAGCGGAATTTTAAGTGTTTTTGCAGTTGCAAATGCAAATAAATAACCAATTTGTAAAGTTCCAATTAATCCTGGTTCTTTAGTGTAAGCAACATAATCAAAATCTTCTTTAGAATATTTTTCTAAAATTAGTTTTTGAATGAGCGTAATATTTTTAACATGTTCTCGTGAAGCAAGCTCAGGAATGGTACCACCAAATTCTTTAAAAATATCAATTTGGGAGATGGTCCACATATCTAGGACTTTTCCGTCTTTTAAAACTGCTATGGAAGTATCATCATGTGAAGTTTCAATTCCTAAAATAGTCATTATTTTAACCCTCCAATCTGAGGTTTTTTAACATACAAAGGAGTTATATCTAAAATTTTTTCTTCAGTAAAAATATCTTGATAATTTTTAAAAGAATTAATTACCAAATTGTAATTAATATCATGTGTTTTTTTGTTATTTACATCAACTGAAATACTATTTTCAATATTTTTAATATTTCCTTTTAGTAAGGTTTTTTGACCTAATAAGTATTTTTTACCACCACTAGCATCTAAAACATATAACCTTTTTGAAATTTGTTTTTTTAATATTAAAAAAGTATTGGTAGTGTACATTTTGGCATTAGTTCATAAAGCAATACTTCGAGCAAAAACCAAAGCAATTCTTACACCTGTAAAAAAACCTGGTCCTTTATTAATATAAAAAGATTTAATATCAAAGTAGCTTAAATTGTGGAAATTCATCAAATCATCAAATTTTTGGGTTAATAATTCAACTTTCTGTTTAACTCCTTGTTCATGGACATAATCAAGAACTTTAAAATCATCATTAAATAAAATGATCACTAAATCACTACCAGCAGTATCTAAAAAAATATTCATTATCTCACCACCGTTACTTCAAATTTGCGTCCACTTTTAGTTATTTCAATCTTTACATGCACATATTTAGAAAATTTAAATTCTCTTAAATTACTTCACTCAATTGCAACAACATTATCTTCAAAATAATCCTCAAATTCCTCAATATCACCTTTATAGTTATACAAATCAATATGAACTAATCCATTATAAGTTTTCATATATGAAAAACTCGGGCTTGTGATGTTTTCTTTAATGTTTAAATAAAGAGCTAGGTATTTAACAAACGTTGTTTTTCCAGATCCTAAATCACCTTCAAGAAGCACAATTTTACATTTTTGAATCTCATATAGAAGATAACTAATTAAAATAGAAACATCTGATTCATTTTTTGCATTAAAAACATAAAGGTGCTGTTTTGGTTTTTTCATAAATTCCTTTTTATTATTGTACCAATTTTTGTGTGATAAAGCTACTTTTAGCAAAATAAAAAACCGTCAAACACAACACTTCCTCATTTGGCTGCTACATTTCTGTCCTGACCAGGTTAGTGGGTTATTGTTTTAACGGCTTACTTATTATATCAAAAATTAAATTTTTATTTTATGAGATTGATATTTTTAGTTTATAATTAACTTAAAATATTTAAAAGTGTCAAGCAAAAGTGCTTGACAGCAAAGGAGGCATATCTATGGTAAAAATTAGACTTAGACGCATGGGAAGCAAATTCAGACCAGTGTATAAAATCGTTGCTGCTGATGCTCGTGCTCCTCGTGATGGAAGATTTATCGAAGCTTTAGGGCACTACAATCCAGCTACAAAAGAACTTGTATTAAATAAAGAAGCTACTGCAGCATGACTTGCTAAAGGTGCTCAACCTACTGTGACTGTTGCAAATCTTTTTAGAACCAACAAATTAACTGCTGAACTTAGAAAATAAGCAATGAAAATTAATTTTTTAACACTATTCCCAAAATATTTTGAACCTTTTATTTCTGAAAGCATCATTAATAAAGCAATTTTAAAAAAATTGCTTGAAATTAATGTAGTTGATTTTAGAAACTTTAGCACTAATAAACACCGTAAAGTTGATGATGAAATTTATGGCGGTGGACATGGATTGCTTTTGCAAGTTGAACCAATTGATTTAGCATTACAATCCCTTAAAAATCAAGGAGGATACAAAGTACTTGTATCTCCTCAAGGTAAAGTTTTTAATCAACAATTAGCCCAAGAATTGAGTAAAAAAGAACAAATTACTTTTATTTGTGGTAGATATGAAGGGTTTGATGAACGAGTGATAGAGTTAGTAGATATTGAACTTTCAATTGGTGATTATGTATTAACTGGAGGCGAGTTGCCAGCAATGGTAATGGCCGATAGTATTAGTCGACTTATCAATGGAGTAATTAATGAACAATCTCATCAACACGATTCATTTCAAGGAATAGGTTTACTTGATTATCCACAATACACTCGCCCAAGAGAATACAAAGGAATGAAAGTTCCTGAAGTACTTTTTAATGGAAATCATAGCGAGATACAAAAATGAAAAAATCAGGCTCAGTGAGAAAAAACTCTCAAAAATCGACCTGATATTATTGAAAGGATTAAACATGAGAAATAAATTATTAGAGCTTGTTGAAGAAAATCAATTACGTACAGATTTAGTTAATTTCCAAACTGGAGATAATGTTAAAGTTCACGTTCGGATTCGCGAAGGTGAAAAAGAACGTATCCAAATTTTTGAAGGTTTGGTTATTTCTAAAAAAGAATCAGGAACTAGAGAAACCTTTACGGTAAGAAAAATTTCTTATGGTGTTGGAGTGGAAAGAACTTTCCCTTTAAATTCACCTTTAATTGCAAGTATTGAAGTAGTTCGTTCAAATAAAGTTAGAAGAAAACGTCTATACTTTATGAGAAATCGTACTGGAAAAAGTGCTCGTCTTAAAGAAATTAAAAGATAATTTTGATATGCTATAAGTCGCATTTTAAGCGACTTTTTTCTAAAAAATTTATAATTAATATAAGAAGAAGAAGAAATAGGGGGAAAATGGAATATCATCTTTATAACAAGCTTATAAAAATTAAAAAATTTGCTTATTTTTATTTAATTGCTTCATTGTTTTTATCTGTTTTTTTGGTTGCTTATTTATCAATTTATTCAAAAAGTTTAGATAAATTTAATTTATTTGGAGCAGTCGGTTTATTAAGCAGATCATTTTTAAAACAAAATAAGAGTGCATTAGTTTTCCTAATTTTATTAACAATTATTGGTGTTTTTGTCTGAATTTATTGAATTATTAATATAACTAGAATTAATTACGTTAGAAAATATTATAAAGATAAAAATCTAGAAATTTTTATTGAATATACACAACTTTTAAATTGATCAATTTGAGGACTTTTTATTTGACCTTTTGGCTTAGTATTTGCTTTTATGTCAATTGCTTATGTAAATAACATATTGATTCAAAACCAAGACAAAGAAAATGTAAAACTTTTTGTAAATTTAGACGATAAAGGTAAGTGCCAAAAAATTTCAATATTAAAATTAGGATATAACAGAGAAAAAATAACAACAGAATTACTTTCACTCAAAAAAGATCAAATAAAAGAAATTGCGCAATCTTTAGGTATTAATAATTATTCCAATCTTTCAATGAGTGAATTAGCTAACTTAATCTTTGAGAATTGACATTTAAAAAATATATAAATAATAAGATAAATCCTATCTTTTATTAAAAGATAGGATTTTATAATACTCAATAGGAAAAATTTAATTTTTTAAAATATTTCATTTATTTTTTTGCAATTATTAATCAAAAAATTTAATATGCCTTTTCTTTATTCATCAATATTTATGTAAAAAGAAACTATTTTTGTATTGCACAGAGATAAGTGATTTTTTATCAAAATAATCAACTTCAAATACATTTAATAATGAATTAAATATTAATATAAACATCTCCTATCTTATCTTTATACTAACTTACTTTTAGGATTGCTATCATATTTCTGTTTTTAAATATATGATAAAAAACCACAAAAAAGAAACTTTTTTGTGGTTTTTTGATCTATTTACTTAGTAAATATTCAAATACAACGTAACCATTATAGCATAAACAATTAGATAAAAACAAAAAATATTACAAGAAAATTTCAATCTTCTTTTTTAGAAATAAAAATTTGCAAAAAACAGAAAATGTTTAATTAAAAAATTGGAAATTTTCCGATTTTAAATTACTCATTCTTGCTACTTTCAATTAAAGAAATATATTCTTCAATTTGTTGTTGAAGTGATATTTTTTGCAGTTCTAATAATTGTTTTACTTGTGGATCTAGTTTTGAGTTAGATGAAATAACATCAAAAATAGATGGAATTTGTCTTAATTCCGACACATTTTTAGATTGTCGATATTGTAAAGCTAATTTAGTTAAATTAGTTGGAAAATATTGCAAAAAAGATTGCAAAATTTTTTGTTTTTCTGTTTCTGGAAGATTTTCGTCAGAAACCTTTGATATAAAAACCTGCAAATATGATTTTAAATCATTTAATGTAGGGTTTTGTTTTTCGTAACTTTTAAGATCTTGTGAGCAAGAAATTAAAGTAGCAACTGGAATAGTAGTAATTGTACTTAAAGATAATAATTTAAAAATTGCTTTCATGAATTGTTCTCCCATAAAAAAGAATTATTTCGATTCTATTTCTATATATAAATAATTATATTTAATTTAAAAATAAATTATGAATAAGCTTGAAAATATAGAAATTATTATCATTAACCGTTTCAAAACAATTTATCAAAATATGTAGTGAAACACAAATTTAGAAAATTACATAATTTGATTATTATAAAAATTTATAAATTATGACCTTAAGCATTAGGCAAATTCAAGTTTTTTTATTAATAATTCCTATTTTATGATTAGTAATTATAATATCAATATTAATCTGATATATACAATCTCTAGAATTAAAAATTTAAAAATCTCTGCAGAGTAAAAGATCAAAAAACTTTAATTAGTATGGTTTGATAATAGCTATGTCAATTATTAATTTATTAGCTTTTCTAGTTGGATTTATATTTACTATTATGAATATTGCTTAATTAATAGAACTTTTTTTAAAAAGCGTTCAAATTATAAATATATAAAACAAAATGAATATATGTAGCCAATTTTATAAAACTCATCAATTTATTTTTTGATGAGTTTTATTTTTCTTTTTATCCTAAAAAATGTACATAAATAAATTTGAAATTAGTATAATTTAATTATTCAATTTAAAATTTTTTAAGGAATTAAATGGATATTATTAAAAAACTTAAACATGCAAGAATTCATGCAATTAATGCTTTTCTTTATTCATTTATATGGTTAGTTGGACTAATAGTTTCCCTAGCTGTTTTTGGTATAGAAAATGGTAAGTTTGGTGCTGTACTATTGTCAATATTAATGGCTTTAGCATCTTCATTTGTTGTTATTCGAATTTCACAAATTAAAAATTATTTTTTAAATATTAACAAGCAATTATCAGATAAATATAATAATTTGTTTATTTTATCAGTAATATCAATACCTCTTCCTCCTGTAGGGTGAGTAGCTTGAATTATGGTAGCAATTCAAACCACTAAAACTTTAAAAGAAATGGAAAACATTCAATAGTAAAATGTAAAGCATTTACTATTGAATGTTTTTTTATGTAAATATTTCCAATTTTGAAATATAATTATTATATAAATAAAAAAGAGGTATAACATGTTTTGTTTTCTAAAAAAATTATGTAAAAAGAAAAAAGAATGTTCATGTGGAGCTAAAAAAGAAATGAGTCAAATGGATCACATGGACAAAACAGAAGAAACCAAAGAAATGGATCACATGCATGAAGAAGAAAACCCTTCGTGTGGTTGTGATAAAAAATAAATTTCTTTTTGCATATAATACTTAAAAAGATAATAATAGAAACTAGAAAATTTCTTTTCTAGTTTTTTAAAATTTAAACTAATTTTTTAATTTTTATACAAACAAAATATAATTATTATAAGAATTTAAATATCCTAAAATTCTTATTAAAAAATATTGGAGAAAAAATGAATATTATATTAATGCTCAATAAAGCCAGATCACTAGCTAAAATATTATTAATTACTGCACTTCTGAATTTTGTCTCTTTCATATTACTAATAGTTGGCCTTGTACTAGGATTTAGCGGATTTATTGGAATTATACTTGTAGTAATTTTAATTGGGCCTATAGTTTTTGCAATTTCTGGAATAACATCAGTTGTGCTTTACATTCTTCTTGTTATAAGGATTAATGATATTAAAGCATATTACTTAACAACTGATCCGATGCAATCAGAAAGTTATAATACCTTATTTACTTTAAGTATTGTTGGGTTTTTCGTTCCCTTTGTTTCAATTGTTTTATATTTTATGGTTTTAAGTAAAACATCTGAATCCCTTGGTTTTTCAAAATAAAATATGTAATAAAAATATTTTAAAGACAAAGCTTCTAACAAAAATGATGAGCTTTGTTTTTTTAATGAAAATTTTTGCGGTTTTTTCACAAAAAGCTTGCTTTTTTTTTTTTTTTTTACAATATAAATACAACTAGAAAAATATAACGGAGGATAAACTTGAATATTACTGAAAAACTTTTAAAAGCAAGATCACTAGCTAAAATGTCTTTAATCATTTGGCTAATTAATATTTTATTTTTCATTTTATTAATTATTGAAGCAGTTATAACATTTGGAGCATTTTTCATACCAGTAATATGAATTGTATTATTTGGTATTAGTGTATTACTATTTGTAATTGGATCTATAACTATATTTGTTGCTAAAATTCTACTTACTATTAGGTTAAATGAAATCAAAAGGTACTACTTAGCAAATGATTTAGCTCAATCAAACAGTTATGGAACCTTAATGATTTTAACTATTGTTGGCTTTTTTATTCCCATCATTTCAATTGTTACATATTTTATGATTTTGAATAGAACTTCGGAATCACTTAGTTTTTCAAAATCAACTATGTAATGGCAAATTAAAAAATAGGATTGTGATATTAACCCCTAAAGTTGGATAATAAAATCCAAAATTAAGGGGTTTGTATCATTGAACCTATTTTTTTATGTCATAATTATGCAAAAAAAGAAAAAATAAAAATGGCGATCCCGACAGGATTCGAACCTGTGACAACAAGCTTAGAAGGCTTGTGCTCTATCCAGCTGAGCTACGGGACCACTAAAATAATTTTATATTAATTTCCAAAAATCAAAAGCAAAAAGATTATTTATAACCCTAATTTTCGCATATTAAAGTTAATAAAATAATATAATTTAACTATTATTTTTAACTACATAAGAGGAACAATGCAAAAGAACAACATTATTTTATTTGGAATGGAAAATTCCCTTGGGCTTGCTCAGAAAATTTCTGATATTGTGCAAATCCCACTTACCAAAATGCAAACAATTACTTATGCTGATGGAGAAAATATGCTCGTCTCAGAGCAAACAGTACGAGGAAGAGATGTGTTTATTATCGCAAACACCGCTCGACCTGTAAATGATAATATTATGAAATTATTATTATTTATCGATTCATTAAAGCGTGCCAGTGCTAAAACCATTACTGTATGTTTAAGTTACTATGGATATGCTCGTCAAGACCGTAAAGCAAGCGGTAGACAGCCAATTGGGGCAAAACTTGTGGCTAACTTACTTCAAGTAGCTGGAGCTACAAAATTAATTTGTGTGGATTTACACAACCCATCAATTCAAGGATTTTTTGATATAGCTCTTGATGATTTGCGTGCTCAATACACCATAGCTCAAGCTCTTAAAACTTATAACCAAGATTTTACAGTCGTATCTCCAGATCATGGAGGAACAGTTCGAGCAAGAAGACTTGCTGAAATTATTGATGATACAGCCAAAATATGTGTAATTGACAAACGAAGAATCGGAGTTAATCAAACTGAAATTATGGGCTTAATTGGAGATATTAGTAACCAAAACGCAGTAATTATTGATGATATTATCGATACTGGCGGAACTATTATTAAAGCTGCCGAAGCACTTAAGCAAAATGGAGCAAAAGATATTATTGTTGCAGCTACTCATGGATTATTTACTAAGGGATTTGACATTTTCGAAAATAATGATGCAATAAAAGAAGTAATTATTACAGATAGTATTGATAATTCTCAACTAGCTACCAAATATAAAAAATTAAAAATTGTCTCTTTGGGTGAATTTTTAGGAAAAGTTATTCAAGCACAATACTCAGAAAGCAGTGTATCTGATGTATATCAATTAATGAAAGAAGAACTTCGTGCTAAATAGGGAATTAACAGAACAATTATGTAAACAAAATAACTGGGATTTTGAAAAATTATCTGAGTATGTTGAATTAATTGAACAGCAAAATCAAGTCATGAATCTTACCGGATTTTCAGGAGATAAGCTTTGAGAAGAAGGAATTTATGAATCGCTAATTTTTATGAATTCAATTGTTAATCAACAAGATAATGAAATTTTAGATATTGGAGCAGGAGTCGGTTTTCCTTCGATGCCTTATGCTATTGTTAATCAACATAAAAAATTTACAATTTATGAACCTTTGCAAAAACGTGTGAATTTTTTAAACTTAGTAATTGAAAACTTAAATTTACAAAATGTAGAAGTTTTAAAAATACGAGCTGAAGAAGTGTTTAATAAAAATCTTTTTGATATTGTAACTGCTCGAGCAGTTGGAAATGTAGCAACTATGCTCATGTGTGGTTTTCATTTAGTAAAATTAAATGGCAAAATGTCACTTATTAAGGGTCAAAAATACCAAGAAGAATTGCTTCATGCAAGCGGAATTTTAAAGCAATTAACAACTGAAGTTAATATTTTTCAACTTAAGCAAATTTCAAGCGATAAACAAAATAATGTTGTTGAAATAATTAAAAAACGAAGTACTCCAAAACAATTTCCTTATAAATGAAAAGATATTGCGAGATTAAGTAAGAGTTAAATATTTGAAAATTAATTTAAGCACCTAATTAAAAGGTGTTTTTTTAAAAATATTTACTTTTTATCCCTAAAAATCAAAGAAAAAGATATAATAAAAAATATTAAAGGAGAGTTATGAAAAAAACTATTTTAATTGTTATTGATGGTTTAGGACTTAGAAAAGAAACACAAGGAAATGGTTTTGCACTTGCTAAAACCCCAACTTTTGATAAGCTATTTAAAGAATATCCTAACTCATTAATTCAAGCTTCAGGAGAATTTGTTGGACTTCCAAAAGGACAAATGGGAAATTCAGAAGTTGGACACTTAAACATTGGAGCCGGAACAATTGTTTATACTGGATTGTCTTTAATTGCTAAAGAACTTGCTGATGGAAAGTTTAAAACTAACGAAGCATTTGTAGAAGCTTTTGAAAGTGTAAAAAGACAAAATTCAACCCTACATGTTATGGGATTGCTTTCAAATGGAGGGGTTCATTCACTTGATTCGCATTTATTTGAAATTTTAAAATCAGCACATGAAAATGGAGTAAAAGATGTTTCTATCCATGTTTTTGGAGACGGAAGAGATGTAGCGCCTGCTTCAATTAATAATTCATTAAATCAACTTGTTGAGTTAACCAAAAAATATGGATATAAAATTGCTTCAATTGCGGGAAGATTTTACTCAATGGACCGTGATAAAATGTTTGATCGAGTGCAAAAAGGTTTTGATGCACTTTTAGGAAAAGCACAAAATCATTTTGAAGATGTTCAAGAGTATGTTGTTCAAAGTTATAAAGATAATATTACTGATGAATTTTTTGTTCCTGCACATAATAGCACTTTAGATGCAAAATACTTCGTTAAAGATCATGACAGCATTATTTTCTTTAACTTCCGTCCAGATCGTGCTAGACAACTCACTCACTTACTTATTGGTTCTCCGCTTTATGATGCTAAGCCTACTGATAAGGTAAAAATTGATAAATTTGTATCAATGATGAAATATGAAGGAATTGATACTATTGTTGCTTTTTCAGAAATGAAAATCCCAAATCCAATCGGAAGAGTGCTTGAACAAGCTGGAAAATCGCAACTGCGTCTTGCTGAAACTCAAAAATATGCTCACGTAACTTACTTTATGGATGGAGGAGATGATATTGAATTTAAAAATTCGCACCGAATCATGGTTCCTTCACTTAAAGTTGAATCATATGCTGATGCTCCCCAAATGTCAGCTAAAGAAATAACTGATGCATTAATTGATAATGCTTTAAATTATGATGTTACTATTTTAAATTATGCCAATCCAGATATGGTAGGACATACCGGAAACTTAAAAGCCACAATTCAAGCAGTAGAAATTTTAGATACACAAATTCAAAGAGTGGTTGAATTTGCTGAAAAAAATAACGTAACTGTATTTATTACTGCTGATCATGGAAATGCTGAAATTACTGAGGATGAAAATGGTAAGCCAGCAACCAAGCATACAAGTAGTCCAGTAATGCTTATTAGTACTGATAAAAATCTAAAACTTAAAGATGGTAAATTAGCTAATATTGCTCCAACTATTTTAGATTATATTGGTGTTAAAAAGCCTCAGCAAATGGATGAAGATTCACTTCTTTTAAAATGTAATTGTGCTTAAAATAAAAAATACTCTTAATTAACTTAAATATGCTTATTTTTTATTCTATTATCGCTAACTTATCAGCTTTATTATTGGGATATTTGTGAGGATCTTTAAACACTTCAATTATTTTAAGTAAGAAACTAAAAAGTGATGATGTCAGAAATCATTACTCAAAAAATGCTGGAGCAACCAACTCTTTTCGAGCCTATGGCAAACAATTTGCACTAATTGTCCTTCTTATTGATATTATTAAAACTGCTTTAGCTGTTTATTTTGCTTATTTTTTGTCTTATGCTTGAAGTGAATCAATTGTCTTTTTTCCTGTTATTGCAGGAGTAGGAACAATTTTTGGCCACGTTTTTCCAGTATTTTTTGCGTTTAAAGGTGGTAAGGGTGTTGCTTGTTCAGTTGGATTAATTATCTCAATAAACATTACTTTATTTTTTATAAGTGCGATTATTTTCTTTGGAATTTTATATTGAAAAAAAATGGTTTCACTAGCAAGCATCAGTACTGCAATTATAGTTGTTGCACTTGTGTATATTCCTTGAATTAGTGATGGTATTTTAGCATTTACTAAGGGCCAAAATAATCCATATTGATGGATAAATCCTATTATTTACAGCTTTGCATTTATTTTACTAATCATTGCACATCATTCAAATGTCAAAAGAATTGTCCAAGGAAAAGAATCTAAGATTAAATAAAACTAAATAAATAAAATCAACCCTTAGTGGTTGATTTTGTTATAAAAAAAATGATATTTAAAATATTTTATGGAAAAATGTTTGATTTTTCCATAAAATATAATAATAATCAATTATTTTATTTTATAAATAGAGGAAAATATGACTCACGTTTTTATTGTAAATGAACAAACTTTCAAAATACACTTAGAATATATGTTTGCTGGAACAGGTAACTCAATATCGGATATTAATTTTTTAATTAAAAATAAAGAAAATACTAAGGCAACAAATCCGAAACAGAAGGTAGCAATTTCTATGCTTTCAGATTTAGAAAGAATTAGAATTGGAGATAATATCTTGTTTTTTGTTACGGGAATTTCTAGATTTTTTGGTATTTTCAAAGCAACAAGTGAAGTTTTTGTTGATAATGTAAATAATAATTATTTGTACTCAAAACTTAATAAAGTTTTAACTTACCGTATAACAATTGCACCTGAAAGAGTCTACCAAAATGGATTATCTGAATTTGAATTGTTAGATTCGTTAAATGAAGTTTACAAGCCACAAGACATGTGTTGATCTTTGATTTATCGCAAATTAAAAGGTGAGCGAGGCTGTACAGCAATTACAGATTCAGAATTTAAAAGATTTAAAAATCTTATATCAAAAAACAACAAAGTTCTTGAAGGAATAAACTTTTCTTATGATAGAAATAACAAAATAATTGTTTCAACACAAAAAACAAATCCATATTTAGGAAATAAATTAAATCCTCACCCTAGTGCATTAGATAATTTAATATTTCGAATAGAGACCAAAAAAGCATTTGAGCATTATGTTCAACTTTTTACCCTAAATACTCTAAAAAATAATCCTAACTTAATTTTAAAAAGAGATATTCCTTTAAATTGAATAGGCAATGAAGTTAGTTGTGGAGTAGGGATGCAAAGAATTGATTGCATGGCTATTCAAGAAGAAAATAATAATGTTTATATTTCTTTAATTGAACTTAAAGACGAAAAAATAAAACCTAGCGAAATTATTATTCAAATAGACAGATACTTAAAGTGAATTTTGGATTATTTAGTTCCAATTTATTTTTCTGAAGGTAAAAATATATATGTTGATCCTATAATAATTGGCATGGGTTATAAGAGTATATCAAAACAAAATGAAGTTGAAAATAAATTAAAAGAACATAATTTTGAAAAATATAATAATAAGTTTTTAAAAGTAAGTAAAATTGATTTAAAACTTCTAAAAGTTAAAGGAAATCAAGTTGATATTATTTAGTTTTTTTTAAGCAATGTAAATATTCAATTGTTCCTTTGCGCAAAATATTTCTATTATGGCTTTTATCAGCTTGATATCTTTTATAATTTCTTGTTTTATAAGAATATTCACCATATTTAGACATAATCTCTTTAATGGTTTCGATACTCATTAAACCTTCATCGTTATAACTAAGAAAAATATATTTAAAATTAGCGTTTGCAATTAAATTTTCAAAGGCTTCTGATACTTTATTTTTTAAGCAAAAATCACTTCTTTGGCTATTATTTGCTCTTTGTCCTGTTTTTCCCTTTAAAAGTGGATTGTCATATTTGGCAATTGTTTCTAAAACATGATAATTAGAATAATATTGTCTTGAATTATAAGGTGGGTCTAAGTATAAAACATCACCTTTAATTTTTTTAATTAGTTCATTAGCATCAAGCTGAAAAACTTTGCCTATTTTATTATCAATTACTTCAAGTGGTTCAAGGACAAAGCTCTTTTGTGCTGTTGTTTTTATTTTCTTAAGAAAAGCTCCGTAAACTGAAGCGGTGTTTGCGTATTTATCTATAGAATTAATTAAACTTCCTAAATAAAAATAATAACTACTCTCGTTAATATTTCCATCTTTGTATAATTGTTCTATTTTTAATCTAATAGCATCGCATTTTTTTCCATTTTGATCGCTAAAATATTTACGACCACTTCCAGAGCCATAGCAATAATTTTGGTATATAAAACCTTCAACTTCATTCAGGTTATTTAAATATTCAAATAAACTTGCGTCAATTTTTTCTGAATTGTTTTCGATATAATGCTTATTAACAATATAACTGTATGTTTGAAAGTCATTCGAATAAACTGTTCAGCCTTTTTTCTTATAAAAATTCCCCACAACACCAGTTCCTGCAAATAAATCAGTAAAAACCCAGCTATCACTATCTTTATAATTTGTAATTTCTTTAATTGAATCATCAATAAATGACAATAAAGAATTTTTTGAGCCGATATAATTCATTAATAGCCTCCTTGTGAATTTATTACTGTAAATTAGGAAATTTAATTTCATTAAAATTATATTTAATATTAAAGTAAAGTTTAAAAAATGATTTTTATATTTATTTTAAATTTTTTATATGAAAAAGAAAAATTTTAGAATGATTTCCTAAAATTTTTGTAATCTTTAAAAAGAAAGTTGATTTTTCTTTTATTGCCTATAAATCAATATTTTTAACATATTTAGCATTAGCTTCAATGAATCTACGACGAGGCTCAACTAATTCACCCATTAAAGTGGTAAAAGCTTTATCGGCTTTTAAAGCGTCTTTAATTTGAACTTGAAGCATTTTGCGATTTTCTGGATTCATGGTTGTTTCTCAAAGTTGATCTGGATCCATTTCTCCAAGACCTTTATAACGTTGAATGTTAATTTTTTGAGCTGAATTTAATTTGCTCATAATTTCTTCTTTTTGATTGTCATTATAAGCATATTCAACAGTTTTATTTTGCTGAATTTTATATAGTGGAGGTTGAGCAATGTACACAAATCCATATTCAATTAATTCCCTGAAATAACGATAAAAGAAAGTCAGTAATAAAGTTCGAATGTGCGAACCATCAACATCAGCATCAGTCATAATAATAATTTTATGGTAACGAAGTTTGTTAATATTAAAGGTGTCTCCAAGTCCAGTTCCAAGAGCAGTAATTAATGACATAATCTCTTCATTTTCAAGTACTCTTTCTTGACGAGCTTTTTCCACATTAATTACTTTTCCACGCAATGGTAAAATCGCCTGAATGTTTCGGTCACGACCCATTTTAGCACTTCCTCCGGCTGAATTCCCTTCGACAATGTAAAGTTCGCTAATTTCTGCATTTTTACTTGAACAATCACTTAGTTTACCAGGTAATCCACCATTATCAAAAGCACTTTTTCGACGTGCACTATCTCGAGCAGCATTTGAAGCAAGTCTTCCTTTACGAGCTAAAATGGCATTATCAATAATTTTCTTTGCTAAATCGGGGTTTTCGATTAACAATCGTTCAAAAACTTGTGAAAAAACTCTATTAACAGCTTGACGAGCGTCTTTTGAACCTAATTTTCCTTTAGTTTGTCCTTCAAATTGTGGATCTGGGTGCTTAATTGAAATAATTGCTGTTAAACCTTCAATTAAATCTTCCCGCACAAATTTTTCAGCATCAGTTTTAACAAAACCTTTTTCAATAGCGTAATTATTCACAATTCTAATTAAAGCATCATAAAACCCTAAAACATGGGTTCCGCCTTCATGAGTGGAAATATTATTGGTATATGAAATAATGTTGCTTCGGTAAAAATTGTGTAAATATTGACACGCCACTTCAACTCCAATAACAACTTCATTCCCATTTTGGTCTTGGTGTGAGATAAAATCATCTCCAGCATAAATAATTTCAGGATTAATCGGATTGTGACCTTCGTTTAATTCTTTAACATAATCAATAATTCCATTATCATATTGAAATTCTAAATAACTATTGTCTCGATGATCAGTTACTGAGACAAATAATCCTTTATTTAAGTGAGCAATTTGTTTAGCGTGATCAATAATTAATTCTTTATCAAAAGGAACTTTTTCCATTACAGAATAATCTGGATGAAACTCAATTTTAGTTCCACTTATTCCAGAAGGAACTTCTCCAATAACTTGAGTATGCTTAACAGTATTTCCTCCGTTAGCAAATTCAGCATAATAAAGCTTTCCATCTCGTTTCACTCAAGCTTTCATTACATCACTAAGAGCGTTTACAACACTAGCTCCTACTCCATGTAATCCTCCAGAAACTTTATAAGCATTAGATTCAAATTTTCCACCAGCATTAAGTTTTGTTAAAACAACTTCTAAAGCACTAATTCCAAAACGTTCATGAACCCCTACTGGAATCCCTCTTCCATCATCTTCAACAATGATATGCTCATCTTTGGTAATAGTAATGTCAATTTTGGTAGCAAATCCAGCCATACATTCATCAACTGAGTTATCAACAATTTCTCAAATCATGTGATGAAGACCAGTTTTTGAAGTGGTTCCAATGTACATTCCTGGACGCTTACGAACATGTTCTAAACCTTCTAAAAACTTAATATTGCTTGCATCATAATTATGTTTTTTTGCTTCCATTTTGCTCCTTTAAATAATTATTTTTATTATATCAAAATCCACGAAAATTGGGGACGAAATTCTTGCTTTGATCTCATTTTTTAAGCTCTTTTTTAGCAAACATTCAGAATAAAAAACGCAAATGTCTTTTGCGTTTTTTATCACTTTCTATTTTTAGGTAAAAATGAGCTTTTTTTGCTTGAAAGTTCATACAAAAAGCCACTCATAATCATGCATAAAAATCCTATTGAAACAAACTCAAAAAGAGCTTGAATCCAAATAAGCGATAATCATGCTTTTAGTGAACCAATTGCTTCAAGACCAAAAATTAATTTATGGGTAAATAATCCTATACTCACAAAAATTGTATTTCCTAAAGCACTAAATGCACCAACAAAAAAATAAGATATCAACTTAACCTTAAATGCTCTATTTTGATTTTTTGCGTCAACATAGCGTATAACAATTTTTTGAGCTATTTTACATAAAAAATATACAAAAAATCCTAAAATAAATCTTGGTAAAATCGAAATTAATGGATAAATAAATAAAAACGAACCAAAAGTTAGTGCTCCAAAAAATGAACAAAGACCTAAAAAAATCCCTCCAAAAAACGATCCCTTAAATCCTAAATGAATTCCCATCAAAATAACTAAAAAAGTAATTAAATTCAAACTCACAGGTCCTAAGGGAATAACTCCAGTTCGGGTAAATGTGAGTAAAATAAATAATGAAAGTCACATCGCTAAATAAACTACAAGTGAAGTTGAATTAAAAACTTTGTTTTTAGTAATAAGATAATTTAGTTTATTTTTTAAAAAAGATCAAGAAATTTTCCTGCTTTTTATAAGTATTTTGATGATAAACATATTGCTATAATTATATTGCATTATGAAAGTCTTATTACTAATTACTGGTAGTATTGCCGCTATTAAAGCTCCGCTTTTAATTAATTCCTTGCAAAAACAAGGAATTGCAGTTCAATACGCTATTTCACATGCTGCTAAGAGTTTCTTAGAGCCACAATTTACAAAAGGAAGTATTGATGTAAATTGATATCAAAAAGATAATTCTACTCATGTAGATGCAGTTAAGTGAGCTGATAAAATTATTGTTTATCCAGCTAGTTTTAATGTCATTGGAAAAGTAGCTAATGGGATTGCAGATGATTTTATTAGTACCACTTTAAGTTTGGCGAGCTTTAACAAAGTGATTTTTGCCCCTGCAATGAATACCAAAATGTTTCAAAATCCATTTTTACAAGCTAATATTACAAAGTTAAAAAATCATGGGGCCACTTTTTTAGGACCAAATTATGGAATTTTAAAAGATGGAGACATCGGAATTGGGAGAGTTATTGAACCTCAGCAACTTGTTGATTTTTTAATAAATAAACCCAAGAAGAAAGTTTTATTGACCTTTGGATACACTAAAGTTTTTCTAGATCCAGTTCGCAGTATAACAGTTCATTCATCTGGTAAAAGTGGACTCGCCCTTATTTATGTATTAGCTCAAAAATATGATCTAACTGTAATTAGTGGAAATTTGAAGCATTTAAATAATTTAATTCCTTCAAATGTTAAAATAATTAATATTGAAACATTGGAAGAATATTATGATGCTGTGGATGGAAACGTCCATGAAAATGATTGTTTTATTTCACTATGTGCAGTTAGTGATTTGGTTTTTCAAAAACATGAACATAAAATTAAAAAAGATGTTAACACAAAATTTAACTATAGTATTGGCAGAGATGTATTAAAGGATATCTCACTTAAATATCCAAACAAAATTAAAATTGGATATGCTTTAGAATCCCAAAATATCTTAGAAAACGGAATTAAAAAATTAATTTCCAAAAAATTAGATGCAATTATCATTAACGATGCTCAAAGCTTACAAAATCAAACTAGCAATGGTTTTATTGCTTTAAAAAATGAACAAATAAGCGAATTTCATAATTTAAATAAACATGATTTAGCACTAAAAATTGATAAGATATTGGAAGAGTTATGAAAAAAATAATTATATTTGATATTGGTAACACAAATATTAAAATGTACCTTTTTAATCAATCAAATAAAGAAGAAATTAACTTAGAATTAATAATTGGATCTTCACAATTATTGCTTAAAAAAAGATCTTTAGCACTACTAAAATCCCTTAAAAAAATCTTGGTATTTGACAAAACCAAGACACTTTAATTTATATTGGATCGCCTTCAGAAATTTTTGCTACTAAATTAAAACAAATTTTAGAAAATGACTTAAAGATTACTAACATCAAAATTATTAATCATAATTATCCTTTTGATGTAAAAACTGTTATTCAAAAAGAGAAAATAGGTTTAGATATTATTGCTTCTGCTTCATATGCTAATTCTTTAACAAACGATAGTTTTGTGTTTATGTTTGGGAGTGCTTCGGTGGCTATCCAAATATTAAACAAAACTATCTCAGGAGTTTCTATTGCTCCTGGGATTGGATTTTCTTTTTATAAATTACAAAAGCATCTAAAAAAATCCTCTTCAGGTAATGCTACCTGAAATTATCCTGTAACTTTTTCTGCTCAAATGGGTACAAATACTTTAAAAGCGCTTAATAGTGGACTATATAAGATGTTTTTAGGATATATTGTGTCTCATTTAGTTTTGCAAAATAAAGTAATAAAAGATATTTTCATTACTGGTGGAGACGTAAATTTAAAAGCACATTTACAGAAAGAATTAAGACTGATTTTTCCACATCTAAAGGTTCATATTGTTAATTCAATGGTTGCTTTAGGATTTGCTCAAGTTATTAATAAAAAATAAGACTTTTTTAAAAAGTCTTATTTTTAATCTTGATAATATTTTTCTAGTTCAATAAAAAATCTCATGTTATCTTTGTAATCGGAATTATAAAAATGTTCACCTAAATAATTAGAATAAACAATTAGCAAGTAGTGAATAAATCTTGCATCATCTTTATTCCCATTTGAATAATCAATTAAAATATCTCTACTTCAAAATATGTCTTCTTTATATATTTTTTGCAAATCATCAATTTTTCAATTTAAAATATTATGATAAAAAGTAGAAAATCTTAAAGATAAATTCTGATTTTTAACATAATTTACAAAGTTTTTTACCGATCCCTTTTGGTCTAAAAATAAAATTTCTTTAGGGGTTAGTGTTAGACCAAATAAATTATCTTCTCCGCTTATTTGCAAATCTTGAGATAGTTTTTTTATTTTTTTAATTTGATTTCTTTTATAAAAAATAAAAATCATTCATCAGAAAATTTGAATTGATACAAGAATTGAAAGGATTAGTAATATTAAGTTAAACAAATATTTCATAAATTCTCAGGTAGTTATATACGAAATAACAGAAAAACTAGAGCCATATGGTGGTACAGAAACTCATGTAAATCAAACTAGAAAAACTAATATTGCTTCCATTAAAACAAGAGCAGGTATCTTTTGATAGATTACTTGAATATTCCTTAATTTTAAATTTTTACAAAGAGAGTTAATCCCTTTAATAAAAAAACTATGAACTTGGATTTTGTGATATAAACAAAATTTAATTTTTTCCATTGTAATTGAATACAAAAAAGCATCAATTTTCATCGAAGTAAAATACATGTATAAAATTCGAAAAATGGCTTTTATGCATAAAATAATAAATGTTCCAGCAAAAAGAACATAAGTAGTTAAATATGGGTTCATTCTATTTCCTGGTATTGTTTAATCATAAGCTGATTTTCAAACACAAAATAAGGAGCTTTAAAATTATCTATGTCATAAATATAAAGATACATAATTGATTGAGCTTTATTTTGTAAAGTTTGTTTAATTTTTCCTTCGTAAAAAATCAAAGTTCTTTTTCTTTTAAAAAAACTGCAAGTTGAAAAAATAAATGGTAAACCCTTAGTAATAAATTGTTTATTTTTAGTTTTTTCAATGATTAAATTTTTATTAATATTATTTATTTTAAAAAAATCAAATTTAAAAAGAATTTTGATAAAGATCCTTCTTTTAAACAAAAAAGAAAATAAAAACAACAAAAAATAAATAGGTACTCAAATCCCAGAAACGAAAATTATGAAATTCATGAAAAAATAACTAGTAAATTCAAAATAGTTAATTATAAACAAGGAAATAAGTGAAATAAGTAATAATCCAAGAGACATAATTAAATAAGAATAAATAAAGAAAAGTCTTTGTTTAGTTAATATACATAGTTCTTGAATTCCTTCAATGTTTTGAAAATCTGAAAAAAATTTTTTGCTATTGTATTTTATTTTTTCAATTGATAAATCTATGAAAAATACTAATATTTTCGCTTGTGAATAACGCTTGTGTCATTCTTTTATCATGAAAAAACTAGAAAGAGGGAAAAAAGCTATTAAAACAAACAAAAAGAATCAATTCATTTTTATCCTAGATTATCATCTTTGGTTTTGTTTGGAATGCTTCTTATATATCATCCTTTTTTGGGATGATGTACTTTTTGAAGACCCCCAAACCTTTAATTCTTCTTTAGAATATCGGAGCATTTGGTCAATAGTTTTTTCCTCGTTGGTTTTAGTATTTCTAAAAATTAAATTTCTCCCTCCTCTTCCACCACAAGAATAATCATTTGTTTGATGCGTTTCATTAATAACAACTCATTTTTCTTCTTCTCAACTTTCAATTTTTTTATTTAAATCCTCTAATATGTTTTTGAGTTCGTTTTCTTTGTTTTGTATATATTTAAGTGCTTGTTCTGTTTTGGCTTCTTCACCTCTATTCAATAATATTGCTATAATATCATTACCCAAAGAAAGCAAACCCAAAGCTTTAAATTCTACCCCTTTCTTTAATGAATTTAAGAACTTATCATATCATTTGATAGGAAAATTTTTAGGTGAATAATCAAATAAAATTAGCGAAATAGCATTATAACCATATGATGTATGGGATCATATTTTGTCATGTCATTTTCCAAAAATATCAATAAATTTATTGTTATTCTCGAAAAATAACTTAATATATTTTCTTATCTTTTCTTGCAATTTTTCAATATTTTTTTCAATCTCTGACATTTTATAATGTAGTGCAAGTGACACTCCAGAAAAAGCAAAACCCGCTGCTACAGCTTTAAACTTTGTAGCTAATTCTATTTTATTAGATAATGTAGCTCCAGTTGATAATACAGAACCAACACTTGGTATAAAAGCAAAATTTAGGTTTACATATTTTTGATAAACCCAATATTTTAATTCTGGTATTAATTTTTCTGTTAGTATTTTTAATTGATTTCTTTTATTTTTTAAATCTTGAAATATCAAAGATGTAAGTTTTGATTTTTCTTGTTCAGTAATATTAATTTTTTTAGCTAAAATATTTTTGTTTTCGGTTTCTAAATCTGTGTTTGCTGAAACAATTGAAGAAAATTGTGCTATACCAGAAACAGGCTGACCTAATTTTAAAAATAGTGATTTCATTTTCATACTCCATTATTTTTTATAGACTAATACTAATTATTAAAAAATAAAAAACCTCAAATTTATTGAGGTTGAATTATCATTAATAGAAAATACAAAAGTTATTTTTTCTCTTTATGATTAGTATGTTTATTGCATTTTGAACAATGTTTAGATAATTCTACTCTCTCTGGATGATTTTTTTTGTTTTTCTTTGAGATATAGTTTTCCATTTTGCATTCTGTACATGCTAATGTGTATCCTTCTCTAGCCATAACTACTCCTTTAATTAATTAAGATAAATAATAAATGTTAGTTTGAGTTATTTAAACAGAGTTTAAATAACCTCGTTTATTATCTATTATAGTATAAATTTTAAAATTACTTTATTTTTTCATTAAATCTGAAAACATATTAAATTCATCACTATATTTTTGAATGTTATTTATGATAAATTTATCATGAAATTTCTTATCAATTAGTTTATCTGCAAGCAAAATATCTAAATAGTAAATAAGAATTTCAGGATTAAAAAAATATTTATAATCAGTATATAGTGAGAAAATGTTTTTAACTTCTTCAAAAACTATTTTTTTTAGTTTTTTGGGATATTTCATTTGGACAATGTTCCGTAAAAATTCATCTCGATCGACAATTTGTAAATCTTTTTCAGGATAACACTTAATATCTAAATCAAAATCAATAAATTTAAGGGTTTGATCCTCGAAAATCGGTTTAGAAGCAATGTTCATATAGTGATAAATTCCTGCATTTTGTTTAAGTAGTAAAATTGCATTAAAATATGAATTTTTAGGAAAAAATCACAATGCATGTTCAGTATATTTTCAGTGATTAATTTTTTTATTATAATCACTTACTTTGGTATTACATAAAAATAAAACAATGTGTCTTGAGTTATTAAAAATAACCTTAGCCGAATTTCATTGACGATATAAAAAACCATTAAATTTATAAGCTTGAACATCGATCATTTGTCCAACTCTTAAATTTTTAAAATCTCTTTCCATGTCAACTTCTTTTTTTATATTTATATTTTTATTATATCAATATCAAAGTAATAAATTTTAGAAAAAACTTTAAAAAATTTATTTTTGTGCTATACTTATACTACAGTGATTATAGCGACAGGGATCACCTGATACCATTCCGAACTCAGTAGTTAAGCCTGTTAGTGCCGACGATAGCAGAGATGTTAAAATAGGGAGTTGCTGTTTTTTATTTTCATTTTATACTATATTTTAAATTAAAAACAAAAGTAACCTTAGGGTTACTTTTGTTATTGCCTTGCTAAGGCTTTTAGTGAATAACGATCTTTAAATCATTGAGTTTTTTTGACTTTTCACATAATCAAAGTTTGGATGATAGTAAATAAACCAGTGAAAATTCAATAAATTTGAACCCCAGCTGAGAATAAAATAACAAACACAGTAAAAACAATAATCATAATTTGTTGTGTTCTTTCTTGCTTTTTGAGTGCTTGACGCTCAGCAATTGAAGTTCTTTCTTTGAATCGTTTTTTATTTAAAAGCATTGGTAAAACTGAAGAAGCAAGTTGAATAAGAACTGCTAAAATCAGTATTAATAAGTAAATAAATTGACCTTCTGCCACTTTTTGATATGAAGTTGAACCAAAGTTAATTCCAATTCATTCAGTTGATTTAATCGATGGAATAATTTGAATTGCCCTTCACATGGTAATAAAAATTGGTAAGGTGAAAAATTGAGCACCAATAGTATCAAGCATTGAAATATTGTACTTTTTATTTAATGTTTGCAATTCTTGTGCTTTACGTGCTTTCATTGCTTTATTATTTTCAAAACCAACATATTTAGCTTCAATAACAGCTCGTTTGCTTTTTAACTCTTCTTGAACTGACATTTTTGCAGTTGATTTAAAAGTAAAAGCAAAAACTAATCCTCTAATAATAAATGTGACAATAAATAAAACAATAATGGTTCCTCAACCTTTTAAAATTCCAATTCCTTGAGAAATTCCATTAATAACTCATGAAGTTGGGTATACAAAAATTCCATAAAAAGGTCCATATTTTCACGCTTGTCCTCAAGAAGAAATGTTTAAAAGTGGTAATGCGTCTTGGAAAGCCAGTTTATTAACTGGATCTCCAATTCCAATTACATTTTTTTCAAATTCATATTTACTTGAATTTTCGGCAGCTTTTTCTGCTGCGGTTGATTTATCTCCACTTTGAGCAACAATTTGTGATGATGTCACATTCCCATTTTGAGTTCATAAATAACCAGTAAGTGCAAATCAAGAGTTCATTATTTCGATGTATTTTTGAATTAAAACTTCTTCCTTAGCAGTCAAAGTAAATAAAACTGGTTTTTTTGCTTGTGCATTTTTTTGAGCTTCTTGTATTTTCTCTACTAAAAAAGTTGAAGGATCCTTACCTAATGTTTCTACAAATTGTGAATCTTTAGCGAAGGTTTTGTCATAAAACAACTGTAAAACATCGCGATTAAATTTTCTAATTAATAAAGCTTCTTGCTTTTCAGGATCATTAAAATCAGAAATATTTTCTTTTTCTCCGTTATATGAAGCTACTTGTCCTAAGCCCGAAACTCAAGTAACTGAAATATTTCCGTTATTATCTATTGCTTCTTTTGCAACAGTGGTTGTCCCTTTTTCTTCGCCACCTACTTTAGCATATTTTAGGAAAATTTTTCCATTTTTAGCTCAGTCATAATAGTAATTAAAGAAATAAATAGGTTTAATTTTATTGACAAATTCATAATCAGGCAAATCTGCTTGAATTTGATTTGTTGATCTAATTGTTGCAACTAGATATTTATTATTTTCGTTGTGAAAAATAGTATCTTTATTTTCGTTTAAAACAATACCTGATGAATAAGTGTTATCTCTTCCGAAATAACCTTTATCTCCATCTTTACCATTTAGTTGTTCTCTAACTGCTTTTATCACATTAGGATCTGAAATATATGGATTGGCATTGGTATTAACTTTATAGGTATTTATATTTATTTTGCTTGTTTCAGAATTTTTTCCTGAAGAAGGAAGTTCTAAAGTTTCTGTTTTATTTTCAAGCACAGTAACTTTAGGACCAATTTTGCTTCTTGAATTAGTGAATTCTAATCCAGCTCCAACATTTGTAGATGTTCGAATAGCAAAGGACTGAATACACCCTGTTAAAGTAATTCCTAAAATAAAAATTAAAAGAATAATTTTAATTCATTTTAGGGTTCGTTTAATGAGCTTTTTTCTTTTTTCAACAGGATCTTTATCTTGTATAAAATAGTTAAATTTGTCTGATCTTTTCATTTTTAAACTTTTCAAATAATTCTTTAATAGCTTTTTCTTTTTGCTCAAAAGAAGCTAATAAAAATTCTTTTCGAACTATAATAACAAACTTATAATTGAAATTTTGTATTCCAATATTTTGTAAAATAGCTCTTAATTGTCTCTTATAGTAATTCCGTTTAACTGCAATTGCAAATTTTTTTGAAACTGTTAAACCAACTTTTAAAATATCAGATTCTTGATAATAAACAATAATGTATTTATTCAAAAACTGCTTTTTGAGGTCGATAATTTCATTGAACTCTCAATTTTTCTTTAGTCGATTTTCTTTTTTCATTTTAATTATTTATCTGAAACTGTTAAATATTTTCTACCTTTAGCTCTTCTTCTAGCTAATACTTTTCTACCATTTGCTGTTTTCATTCTAGCTCTAAAACCGTGAACTTTTGCATGTTTACGTTTGTTTGGTTGGTATGTTCTCTTGCTCATATTCCCTCCTTTTTAATAGTTAAAATAAACGTATTTAAATTATAGCAAATACGTAAAAAAGCGTTTTTTGATATTTTAATAACTTTTTAGCTCATTTTTCGCATTAAAAAGTCATAATCCTTTGTTTTTTAACAATACTTTTGCTATGTTGTTTGAACAAAAAGTGTATAATTTTTACTACAAAAATGAGGTTATATGTTAGACATTAAGTACGTTTTAAAAAATCCACAAAAAACAAAAGAATTATTACAAAAAAGAGGTTTTGATTTATCAATTTATGAGCAATATTTAGAATTAGCTCAAAAAAGAGGGATTTTAATGTTTGAAGCTCAAAGTAAAAAATCAGAGCTAACAAAATTATCAAAAGATTTTTCAAAATACAAAAATGACTCTGAAAAATTAAGCGAATTAAAATCTTTAATTGCCAAAATTAAAGAGCAAGAAGCACACCTAACTCATCAAGCTGATTCATTAAATGAACAAATTGAAAAATTAGCTCTTACTATTCCTAATTTACCTCTTGATGAAGTTCCTTACGGTAGTAGCGAAAATGATAATGTGGTTTTATCAGAACACCCAAATTTAGGGCGTGGTCTTGTTAAGGCGATGCTCCCTCATTATGAAATAGCTAAAAAACTTGATATTTTAGACATTGAACGTGCAGTTAAATTATCTGGATCAAGATTTATTATATACAAAAATGCAGGAGCAAAATTAACAAGAGCTTTAATTTCGTTTATGCTTGATTTACACGTTTTAAGCGGATATACAGAATTAACTACTCCTGTTTTAGTTAAATCTAAAGCGCTATACGGAACTGGTCAACTTCCTAAATTTGAAGAGGATTTGTTCAAATTAAATAAAGATGATTTTTACTTAATTCCTACTGCTGAAGTTACTTTAACTAATTACTATAATGATGAAATTGTTAATTTATCAACACCTTTTAGAGCAACTGCATATACTGAGTGTTTTAGAAGCGAAGCTGGAAGCTCAGGAAAAGACACTAAAGGAATTTTAAGACAACATCAATTTAAAAAAGTAGAGCTAGTTAAAGTTACTAGTGCTGAAGATGCAATACCAGAATTTAATTTAATGCTTCAAGATGCAAAAAATGTGCTTGAAAAATTAGAAATTCCATATCGAGAATTGCTTTTATGTACAGGAGATATGAGTTTTGGATCTCGAAAAACTGTTGACTTAGAATTATGATTACCAAGCGAACAACGTTATCGAGAAGTTTCTTCAGTTAGCTACATGGGTGATTTTCAAGCTCGAAGAGCTAAAATTCGCTATAAAGATAATAAAGGTGTAAATCAATACGCTCACACCATGAATGGTTCAGCACTTGCAATTGATCGGGTTATTGCAGCCATTCTTGAAATTTATCAAAACGAAGACGGATCAATTACAGTGCCTAAAGCATTAATTTCTTATATGGGAATGGAAATTATCAAATAAAGCTTAAACAAAAGCTTTATTTTTTATTTTTTTTGGTTTTTTTGATAAAAAATTTATTACTAAAGTATGAACAAAAATAAAGGAATGCTACTTGAAGAAATTATTAACAATACTATTTCATTTTTAGCTATTAATAATATTGCTTTCATTGAAAAGAAACTTTTACCTTATAAATTCCGAACTATTCAGAAAAATCAAAACAAATTAAAAGCTTATTCGGTGGAAATTATAGGTAAAAGTACAGTTGATTATATCGGAATTAATTCAAGGGGAAAATTTATATGTTTTGAGGCAAAAACTTGTGAGGGTGACACCTTTTATCTTAATCAAATTAAATCACATCAATTTTTATATTTATCTCAAATACACAAATTGCAAGGAATTGCTTTTGTAATTTTATATATGTCTAGCTATAATTTATTCTTCAAAATTCCTTTTGAGTCTTTAGAAAAAGCGCTCGAAAATTCTAAATCAATGCATATAAACTGATTAAAAGAAAATTCTAAAGCTTTAACTTTAGAATTTCCGGGTTATTTAAATTTTCTTGATTAGTTAAAATCAATTAATTCACGTAAATATTTTGAAGGTTTGTATTTAATTACACGTCTTTGTGGAATATCTACAAATTTCACTTCCCCTTCTTTTTCATCTTTTGAGAATTTATTATAGATTTTACGTGGACGTTTAATTGCTGTTGAGAAAATACCCAATTGTGATAATTGAATTTTATCTTCGGTAATTAGTTGTTCTTTTAAAACAAAAACCATTGCATCAAAAACTCTATCTACTTCTTTAGGAGCAACTTCGATTTTTTCAGCAACTGCAGCAATAAATTCTTTTTTAGTCATTAAGTCTCCTTACATTTATATGTAGTTTGTATAGCTAAATTATATAGACTTTAAACAAATAAAAAAATAAAAAACCTGTATTTTGTGGATAAAAATATTTTTAAGCTTTAAAACACTCTGACCAAAAACTAGTTAAAAAAATTTAAAAAATGGTTATTTTTGAGGAAAATATAGCTTTTTTATTTCAAATTTGCTTAAATATTAATATAATGAAATATTAAGATCATTTTTTTTAATTAAAAATCCTTAATTTTCCGAAAAAGTTATTTTTTAAAAATTAATAAAATTAGAAAAATCTTAATGAAAATTTTTTGAAAAATTTCCATAAAATACAGGTTTTAAGCAGATTAAAAAATTATTATTTTGCTTTTATTGAAAGTTTATATATTTTAAAATATAGATTGCTAATTAATTTAAATACGAGGAGATATATGAAGAAAATATTAAACTTATTAAGCATTACATCAGCTGCAATTTTGCCTGTTGCAGTAGCAATATCTTGCACCAGTAAAAAACCAAGAATTTCTGAACAAGGTACAATAGAATTTTCAATTATTAATCAGGAAGAGCTTGAAAAAGCAATTAAAGCTTCTGATAAAAGTTACATTACCTTATATTTCAGACCTTCTAAAAATCAATTTCGTGAGTACCGAAAAGAACCTAATCTTTTAAGTGTTCCAAAAGGAACTCCTGAATTAAAAGGATTAAAATCAGATGGTGTTACAGAAATTAAATCAATTAAGCTTTTCTATAAGGATTACAAATATCCAAAGAACAACGTAGAAGATGTTAAAGTTAAACAAGGTTATGTTGTTATTCAATATTTATTAAATGATAAATTATATCAACAGGAATTAAAACTGCCTGAAAAAGCTAGTGGAGAAAATAATCCAGAAAAACAAACTTAAAATAAGATTCATTTAAAAATCACAAAAAAGAAAATTCTTCTTTTGAGAGTTCAAAAGCTTACTTAGAGTGCTTTTTTTAAATATTAAGTCAAAAAATTTAACTGACACAAATTAAAATCAAAAAGAAATGCAACAATAAAAGACTAAAAAGCAGAAACTTAAAATTCTGCTTTTTCTTTTAAAATAATCAAAATAAAGCAAGAAGAGGAAAAATATTTTAATAAAAAATCCCTTAGTATTGAATTTATGGAACTTAAAAAATTTATACTAAATTGAAAATTTATTATAGGATATTTTAAAATTAAATAAGGTATATAAAATTACTTTTTTAGGCACTTATGAAGAAAATTTTGAAACTATCAGCAATTACTCCAATAACTATTTTACCCATTTCTTTAGCAATATCTTGTACCGATATAAATAGCAAAAAACAACAAATCAATATAAAGGATTATGAAAAAGAAGCCAATACAAACAATTTAAAAGATTACTTAGAGGCTTTTACTAAAATCTCTTCTAATTTAAATATTTCCGAAAAAGCAAAAGCAGATTTAACTGCTTCATTTACAACTTATTTTTTGCCAACATTACAAAAAATCCCTCAAGAGTTATTTGATGCTAAAAATTTAGAAGGTCTCAAACAATTTTTAGGTATTTTTGATTCTTTAAAAGACACAACCAGTATCCCTAAGGGGATGCTAGAAGTTTTTGAAAAAACTAAAGAATTTTCAAAAAAACAAGTTGACCAATTTATTTCACTTTTAGAAAAAGAATCTCCTCAAAATAACAAAGAAAAACCAAAAACCGATCCTGAAACACAAGAACCAAATAAACAAAAACCTTCTGAAAATGGGTCAGAAAACTCAAAAAATAAAGATGAACAAAAAACAATTAACTTTACAATTGTAAATGAAAAAGAATTACAAAAGGCATTAGATAGCTCTGATAAACCATATATTAATTTGTATTTTAATCCTGAAAATAACACATTTTCAGAGCATAAAAAAGAAATAGCACTTTTGAGCGTCCCTGAAGGGACTCCCGAATTAAAAGGAATAAGTTCCGATGGCAAAAAGCAAACAAAATCTATTAAAGTTTATTCTGTTGATTACCATTTTTCAAAAAATAGTGCTAAAGATGTAAAAGTAAAAGATGGATATGTTGTGGTTCAATATGTTCTAAATGATAAAATACATCAAGTGGATTTAAAACTAACTGACAATATCGAAAATTCTGACGAAGATGAAGATGATGAAGATTTTATTCCTGAAGATTCAGAAAAAAACAGTGATGACGAAAATGAAGTAGACAATCAAGATGAAGAAAATTCTTCTAATGATGATCCTAATAAAAAACAAGATACAAAGATAAAGATACAACCCAAAAAAGATCAAGAATCTTCAGAACAAAAAAATCAAATAACCTTTACAATCAATAATTTAAGTAAACTTAAAGAATATATTGAAAAAGAAAGTAAGAAAAAAGGGAAAGGCAAAAAAGATTATATAAACATTTCTCTTAAAAAGAATTCAAAAAATGTTTATGAAATTTCCAAAGATATAACTTTAACAATTCCTCAAGATTCTCCTCAATTAAAAGGATTTAATGGACAAACTGGAAAAATAGATACTAAATCAATTAAACTCTACTGAAAAACAACTATGTTTAAAAACCCAAAACTTAAAGGTCATCAAGTGACTGTAGATCCTAATACTGCCAAAATTGAATACTCTGAAGATGGACAAACTCTGAAATATTTTGTAATTGATTTATCAAAATAATCTAAATGATATTAACCCCAAAGGTTAGACAATAAAATTCAAAATTAAGGATTCATATCGTGTTTTTAATGACTTTTTTATAATTTAAAGTGTCATTAAAACTTGTCCTAGTTTAACACATTAGATAATTATTCTCAAACTTTTACACCTGTTTTTAATGATGCTTTAAAAGTAGCTCAAGAAGTTATTCAAGAATACAAAAGTAATGTTTTAGATGCACTTAAAATTCAATACAAAACTACATTAGAAAGTTTAAATTCTACTAGAGAGCAATTACTCACAGCTCAATCTGAACTTAGTCAAAAGAATCAAGAACTTGCTAATGCTCAAAATTCTATACAAACTCTTCAAACAGAATTAGAAGAAAGTAAATTATTAGCTAGCACTCAAGAAGTTTTAATTAAAACGAAATCTCATCTTGAAGAATTAGATGCTCAAATAACCACTAATAGAGATGAAGCTAAGTTAGTATTTAACAGTGTTAAATCTGTATACGAAAATCTTAAAGTTAAAGGAAATGCTTTAATTGAAGAAATGAATTCAAGTATTGATATTTCAGAGTTAAGAAACAAATTAAATGAATAGCTACCGGTTTTTGAAGAAAATGTAGCTCTTGAGCAAATGCAATCTAATATTAAATCTTTAGTTGATAAATCAAATCAATTAAATAATTTACTTAATGATGCTTATAAAAAAGATTTTAATTTTAAAAATCAAAAATCACAACAACAAATTCAAAGTCTTGAATCACAAAAGGATTTAATTGAAAAATCAATTGAAGATTCGCAAGAAAAACAAAGAAGATTTTCAAATGTTTTAGGAAAATATATCAACTCTAAAAAGAACTTACAACAACAGAAAAACCACAGCTCAAAAAACAAAAGATTCTGCTAAACAATATCAAATTAATACTTCAGCACTTGAAAATTTACTTGTCTTGCAAGATTTACAAGATCCAGGAAATGATTTAACCAAACAAATTGATTTTGTTAAACAATACACTGATAGAATTAGCAATTTATCTTCTGAAACTTTAAAATTACAAAATCAAATTCTCAAAAAAGCTGAAAATCAAAATAAAAAATCTAGAGAGAATATAATAAAATTTGAAAAGCAAAAAAATAATTCATCAGAAGAAATAAAAAGACTTAACGAGACACTTAAAAAAAACAAAAGATATCAGTGATTATTGAGAACATAAAGCACGTGAAGCAGTTAATAATCAAGGTTATTCAGTAGAAACATTTCTCAAATTTGAAGAAAACTTAAGACAAGAATTTCAAAAAGAACTTTTAAAAAAGCAAAAAGAAATCCAAGAACAATTAAATAATGCAAATCAAAAACTTAAAGAAGCGTTGGCTAATTATACTAAATATAAAGATGCTGTTTTAAACTCTGATGTATACAAAAATGCTGCAAATACAGTTTACACAGGTATAAATGAATTCCTATCAGCAGCAAAAAAATTGCTAACTAATTCCACAACTTCAACAATTGAAAAATATGGTAAATTTTTTCAAAAATTTGATAGTAAAAACAGAACTCCAGATCAGGTTGCTGTTGTCAATACACTTACTGTAAAAGCAAAAAAACAATCACATTTTAACTGAAAATTTAAAGTCTATTACATCGACAATAATGAAATAGACGATTCTAAGAAACTTAAAACAAAAATAATAAATATTTATTCAAAATATATAGCAGCTCCTAGAGATACTAGCCAAATTATTGGTCCAATAGATGAACGAAGTGCATTCGAACTAAATTCAGAAATAAAATACCATGCTCCAGATGCTAGAACCGAAATAGGATTTCTTGTTGTAGAAGAAAAAGAACAAGGAGTTTTTGAATTTACCAATGTTCTTGGTTCAGCTCAAGAAACAGGATTACAAGGGCCTTCTAATTTAACAAACTCAATTGAATATAGCATAGCCAAAACAACCCCGATTGTAGCAGTTGAAGATATTTCTGGTGATGAATCTAAAATTTATTATTTTTAAAAGAATTTTAAAAACCCATAAGGCTTGTTTTTAAATTTTAAAATATTAAATTGCCGTATAATTAAAACAATATGAAAATTCAAAGATTTTTATCTTCGAAAAAAGTTAGAAAATTATTAATTTTGGTTTTTGTGGGAGTTCTAACCTCTTTGATATTAATTTTCACTTGAAAAATAAATTCAACTGCTAATTTAAATTTAGAAAATAAATCTTCTTTTTCAACAGAAAGGAATTTAAATCAATATCCTCAAAAATCAGATATAAAAAATCCACATATTAAACCTAAAAATGATGATTTTTTAATTCCAAAAGATCATAACGAAGTAAAAAACTTTTATGATAAACCAAAAAAATATAATTTATCAGAAAGTTTTAAAAATGATTTAAAATCTATACTTTTAAAATTTCAAAAAATCCAATCAGAAAGCAAAAATCTTCCAATTTCAGGAGATTTATTATTTCTTATAAATGAAAAAATCACCCAAGCAAATAAAGTTTTAACTGGGGATATTTATTTTAACCAAATAGATCCGCACTGAAATTTATTTTTCGAAAATTACAACACATGAAAACAAGCTTTTTTGAATAAAAATGAATTTGTTGTATCTAAAGAAGCAAAAGAAAAGTGAAATAAAATTTTTAATGAAGAATCAAGTAATATTTATAAATTGTCGTTTAATAACAAAAAAATAGAATTGGAAAATTACTTAAAAGATTTTTATATTGAATTATTAAAGGAACAAATTAATTTATATGAACAGTATCCTTACTATCTTCAACCTTTAGAAAGATTAAAAAAACTCTTGTATTACTATCAAAATCATTATGAAGAATATATTGATTTCCAGTGAGGTATTGACAAATATAACAAATTTTCACTAGAACCAAAAAAATATTATAGCGGAAATTATCAAAGAATTTTTATTAATGATGAATACATTAAAAACTGATTAAAATACTACCAAAGATGAAATTGAATTTTTGTAAAACCAGAAAATCAAATTCCTAAAATTGAAGATAAAAATATTGAAGCTTTACAAATAAATGAAAAATTTAAAAATAATAAAATAATTAGTGATTATATAAAAAGGCAAATTAATTTTACTCCTGATAATTATTATGAACTTTGAACTATAAATCCCGAACACCCAGAAAAAGTTAACTATAAAAATTTTAAAAAGCACGACTTTTCTGATTATTTTTCAAAATATGAAAATACTGAAATTCAAACAATTGACGAAATAAATAAATTAAATTTAAAATTTAATAATTTTCAAACACAATTAAATAATGAAACTAAAAAAATCAAAAACAGAAATAAGGAATACGAATTTTTTGATAACAGTCAACAAAAAAAATTTGATTACGAAAAATTTTGAAAATATCAAAATTTTTTAGAACTAAAAGACAAAGATATTTATGGATCTGTACCTATTTTCAAAATCTACAACAATTTATTATGAGACAAACCAAACTTGTTTTCTGATGGAAATTATAAATCTATATATTCAGAACTAATAAAACCTGTTCATAAAAGAAAAAAAGATTATGACTATATAATAGACTACACAACTTCACTAACAGACGAAGAAATCAAACAAGGAAAAAAACCGAACAAAGATACTAATTGAATTAATCCAATTCTTGAATATAAAAAATGATTTAACCATTGAAAAGAAGTTTTACCTAAAATAATAAACAAAAATTGAGAAACCAAAACCAAAATTAAAGCTGTTGCTTATTATATTGCCACTAATTCTTTATATTTATCACCCGAAGAAAAAAACTTTAATTACAATGGATATGGATTTTATAATCCAACACAAATTTTTACAAACGATCCTGAAATTCAGTGCGTTGGTTATTCAATGAATTTAGCTGCTGCTCTAACAATTTTAAATATTCCGGTAAGAATTTTAGGTGGACCTATTGTAATAGATGCGTCTAGAGCAACTCCGAATGGTTATCATGCTTGAAATGAAGTTTTTGTTGACGGTAGATGAAAAGCGATTAACTTAACTTGATTTGATTATGATGAAAATTCTTATATTCCTAAAACTTTCGAACTTAAAGATGATAAGGATTTATTCTTAGAACGAAATTCTGAACATATGAATCAATTTAGACTTGATTTAGGATCATATGAAACCACTTTAATGTATTTCAAAAACCCAAAAGAATACGAATATAAAAATCTTCCTGATAATATTTAAAAATTTTTATTTTTTTTGATTTTTTAAAAATGATATGAAACCTTAATTTTGATTTTAATGTCCAACTTTTGAGGTCCAAATTAGGAAAATGACATACTTAAAATAAAATTTTTGTTAACAGAAGGTGAAAAGCTATCAATCTGAAAATTTTAGTTTAAACAAAAAACTAATAGCAATATTTAAAGCTTTTTACTTAAGATAAAATCGATTTATTTTTAAATCGTAATTAAAATTAAATGATCAAAATTTAAACTTGATGTTTTTAAAAACCCTAAAGAACAAAAATATATTCAACTTCATAATAACATTGAAATTCAATAATCTTGAACATTAATTTGTTTCACTAATTCAAAATTAGATAAACTGTGATTAAGGAAACTTGTCATAGTTTATTTTTGAATGCTTTTATTTTTCTGTCTTTAAAGTAAAATTAAAATACAATGAGTAATATTAATAAAAGATTAGAAAAAATTATTCAAAATTCAGTTGACAAACTTCTTGAAAAAGGATTTGGACGCTATTCAAAGTATGTTATCCAACAAAGAGCTCTTCCAGATGTTCGAGATGGTTTAAAACCAGTACAACGTAGAATTTTATATGCAATGCACTCACTTGGATTAACCAATGATAAAGCATATAAAAAATCAGCTCGGATTGTTGGAGATGTAATTGGTAAATACCACCCTCATGGAGATTCATCAGTTTATGAAGCAATGGTTAATATGGCTCAATGGTGAAAAATGAACATCCCTTTGCTTGATATGCATGGAAATGTCGGTTCTCTTGATGATGATCCAGCAGCTGCTATGCGTTATACCGAAGTGAAAATGGCTAAAATTGCTAATTATATTTTGGGTGATATTAAGAAAAATACCGTTAATTTTGTTCCTAATTTTGACGATTCAGAAATTGAACCCGAAGTTCTTCCAAGCATTTTGCCGAATTTATTAATCAACGGAACTAAGGGAATTGCAATTGGAATGGCTACTGAAATGCCTCCACATAATTTAGGTGAAATTATTGATGCAGCAATTGCAAAAATTAAAAAACCTTCACTTACTTTTGATGAATTATCACAAATTGTGCAAGGACCTGATTTTCCTACTGGCGGAATTATTCATGGAAATAAAGGAATTTTGGAAGCACTTGATATAGGAAAAAATAATAAAGAAAAAATTCGTCTTTTTAGTCGTTATAATGTTTTTGTTAAAGGGAAAAATAAATTTATTGAAATTACTGAAATTCCATATGGAGTGATTAAATCCTCATTAGTATATGAAATTGAAAATTTAGCATCAAATGAGCAAATTGATGGTTTTATTGAAGTTAAAGACCAATCAGATCGTAATGGAATTAGTATTTTAATTACTCTTGAAGCAGACGCAAATGAAAATAGTATTGTTTCCTATTTATACCAAAAAACCAGTCTACAAGTATTTTATAACTACAATAATACCGTTATTTTAAATAACTCACCTATAACCGCTAATTTAATGCTTTTAATTGAAAGTTATATCGATCATGTTAAAGATATTAAAACTAAAACTTTACAATATGATCTAGCCAAAAATCAACTTCGTCTTGAACTGGTACTTGGGTTTATCAAAGTAAGCGAAATTACTGATCAAGTAATTAAAGTTATTCGAAAAGCTCAAGGTTCTAAAGCTGGAGTTATTAAAGATTTAATGGAATTTTTTGAATTTAGTTTAAACCAAGCTACTGCCATTGCAGAAATGAAACTTTATCGTTTAAGTAAAACTGATAAAGAAGAATTTTTAAAAGAAAAAGCTTTTTTAGAAGAGCAAATTTCTAAAATTAACTTACTATTAGAAGATTCTAAAGCATTCAATAAATTTATCATTAATGCATTATTAGAAATTAAAAAAGAATTTGCAACTGAGCGAAAAACCACAATTTTAGCTGATGAATATGAATTTAACTACCAAAAAACCGATCTTATCAAAGCTGAGGAAGTTATTATCGGAATTTCAAAGCACGGATATTTAAAACGCATTTCTCAACGAGTTGCTGATGCTAATGATTTTGCCAATTATGTTCTCAAAGAAGAAGATTATTTAATTCATTATGAAAAAGCTAATACTTTAAATCAGTTTTTAATAATCACTAATTTAGGTAATTATGCACTTATTCCAGTTTATCAAATTCAAGAATGCAAATGAAAAGACTTAGGAATGCATTTAAGTGATTTTGTTGATACTAAACCAAGTGAAGAAATTGTTTCTATTATTGAAGTTTCTAATTGAGAAAGCAATGTTTTTGTTGTTTTAGGAACCAAAGATGGAATGTTTAAAAAAACTCCTTTAAAACAATTTCAAGTTTCCCGTTTAAATAAAACTTATACTGCTATGACTCTTGCTCCAGGAGATTTAGTGGTTAATGCATGTTTAAGTAATGGAACTAAAGATATTATTATCATCACAAAAAATGGGCTTTCAAGTAAATATTCAGAAAATGAATTAGGACTTTATGGACCTAAAGCAAAAGGAAACAAAGGGATATATCTTTCCCTAAGTGATACGGTCAATAATTTTACTATTGCTGGTAGTGATGATGTGATTACTTTCATTACTGATGATGGATTTTTAAAGAAAATGCGTTCAAAAAAAATCCCAATTGTTCCAAAAAACATTAAAGGAAAAGCTATTTTTAAAGATCATTTCAAAAATACTTCCTTTAATATTTCTGATATTTACCCAACTCGAGATACTGATATGCTTTTGATTAAAAATCAAAGTGGAAACACTTTTTTAGATCCAATTAAAAAATATTCTTTTTCACAAGCAAATCCTGAATTAATTGAAATTACCGTTGATAATTTATATAAAGTAAAAATTAAGAAAAACTATCAAACTCAAGATTTAGAAATTCATTCCAAAGAACTTTTTGATGCTAAAAACCTTGAGCAAGAACAAAAAGAATTTCGACTTACTGAATCTAATTTAGATAATTTAGAAAGTGATTTAGATAAGCTACTTGCAAAAGTTAATGAAACCCTAAGTAAAATTAAAAAATAAAAACGTCCTTTAGGGGCGTTTTTATTAAATGGGGCAAATGACGAGATTCGAACTCGCGCATGACGGGACCACAACCCGCTGTGTTAACCGCTTCACCACATTTGCCAGTTGTAAGATTATTATACCACAAAGCAAAAATAATGAGAGAGATAATAAAATACATCAAGAATAAATAATAAATTCTCTTTATTTAAATATTTATTAAATTTTATTTTTTTAATTTTTTTGTAAAAGCATCTAAAATTTCATTAACAGTTTTATTATGTTCAATAAATCTGGAATAGAGAAAACTTATAGAATCATCATCCTTAAAATAGTTATAAAGTTTTTCTTTTAATAATTTTGTTTTAACCAAATTAAATTCTGTTCTCTTTCTACCTTTAGAATTTCTTCTCACACCAATGCAGTAAATTTTTCTAGGATCATCTGAAGCTATCGAATCTGATTTACTTAAGTTTAAAAATTTTTCAATATCTTTATTAGCTTCTGGTACCTTATTTGGAATATTACTAAAAAAATAACTAGCAAAATTTTTTATTAAATTTGTTTTAGTATCTTTTAATTCAATACCAAAATATTCTCTAAATTCGTTAAATCTTTCTCATCCTATTCATATGAATTTTCCTTCAGATTCACAAATGAATTCTTTAGAAATATCTTCTCTTTTACTAAAAGTTAATTTGTATAAAGAGTCTTTTCGAAATCTAGGTTCTAGATTATCTAATTTTTTTAAAGAAACATAGTATTTTAAATTTTTGTAATTAAATTTAAAATAAACTGTTTTTATTTCTTTGTAATTCATATCATCAATTAGTTTTATTATGTTTATATTCATATTTTCCCCAATTTTCTATTATTTTTAATTTTAGCAAACTTAAATTTATAATTATTCTTTTTTATTCATTTAATTTATCTTTGTAAAAATCAACAACAAATTTATGATCTCTATGTTTTTCTATTTGTTTAATATACAAATTTTTTATCAATTCTTTTTTGTCACTATTAAATTTATAGTTTTTTCATTTTTCCATATTCCTTAAGCCCCTTTTTATTAAATCTTCAAAAGTTAATACTATGGAATTATTTTTATATTTATCCTCTTTAATTTTTTTAGTTGTTGCAATCTTAATATTCTTTTCACTTAGAAAAGTGAAAAGTTTTTCATTTATTTTCTCATCTAAAGTAGCAAGGATAATTTCCTTTGCTCCTGTTCTTGACATTTCTTCAACAACCTCTTGTCAACGTTCTCTTAATGTAGTTTTAGCGCTAATTATAATTATGTTTGTTTTATCAATATTAAATTCAATTACACCTGGTAAAACTAAATCAATCATTTTACCCATTTCTTTTTTTGTAAATCGATCTATGGTGAGAATCCCTTGGCTTTCAAATTTAATTTCAGCCCCCATTAATAACAATTCAATAATAGATTCAAATTCTTTGCCGGCTCTACTTCTTCTACTTTGTGTATTAGAGAGAATTAGTTCATAAATATAATCACTATATTCGTTAAGAAAATTAGTTATTGCTTCATTTGGAAATAATGAGTTAGCGTATTTTTGATTAATTAAAACATTAAACATTTTTATGTTAAATTTCTTTTCAGTATTAAGAAAATCTTTTCAACAACTAGATCTTAAATTTTCTACAATTTCACTAGCATTTTCTTTAAAAAAACGTCTAGTTTTTTTATCATATCCTAGATTGACGAAATTTTTATAAGCTAAATCAAAAGGTGCATCAAAAAATTTATTTCGTTCCATTTTGATGATTTTTTTATAATCTTGTAATTTTGTTGTCTTCAATTTAAACCTCATTTTAAAATTTAGTGTAAAATTATTTTGTATTAGGTTATATATAGGACATATTGTCCTTTATTTATGCCATTTTTATCATATCGGAGGTAAAAATGTCCAATTTAACGCAAAATTCAATTTATTTAATATCTGAGCAAATTAAAAATAAAAGACTTAAACTTAATATGACTCAAAAAGAACTTGCTGATGCAGTTGGCATGTCAAAATATGGCGATAGAACAATTCGAAGATGAGAGAGAGGCGAATCTAAACCTTCATATTTAGAACTAAAACAAATATTGAATTTTCCTGAAATAGCTCCCTTTCCTAATAATGAAAGTGCAAAATTTTCCATGATTGACTTATTTTCAGGAATAGGCGGAACACGATTAGGGTTTCATTTAACCAAGCAAACAAAAGTTGTTTTTAGTAGTGAAATCGATAAGTTTGCCATTAAAACTTATCGTTCTAACTTTGGAGATACTCCGGATGGAGATATTACTAAAATTGATAGCAAAAATATTCCAAATCACGATATTTTAGTCGGGGGTTTTCCTTGTCAAGCTTTTTCACAAGCTGGTAAAAAATTAGGATTTGAGGACTCAAGAGGAACTTTGTTTTTTGAAATTGCACGAATTCTCTCAGATAAAAAACCAAAATGTTTTTTACTTGAAAATGTCAGAAATTTAATCTCACATGATAAGGGGAAAACTTTTAAAACTATTTTAAATATACTTGAATCATTAAATTATCGTGTTTATTACTCTCTTTTAAAAGCAAAAGATTTTGGTGTTCCACAAAATAGAGAAAGAATTTATATTGTTGGATTTCATAAAAATAAAGTTAAAAATTATGAAAAATTTAATTTTCCAAGAACTTCTAAAAAGAAAATAAAACTTGGTGATATTTTAGAAAAAAATGTAAGTGACAAATACACAATTTCTGATCTTTTATGAAAAGGGCATCAAAAAAGAAAAATCGAAAACAAGAAAAAAGGTAACGGATTTGGCTATTCAATATTTAATGAAGATAGTCCTTACACAAATACTATTTCAGCTCGTTATTATAAAGATGGTAGCGAAATTTTAATTCAACAAAAAGATAAAAATCCTCGTAAACTAACACCAAGAGAAGCAGCTCGACTTCAAGGTTTCCCTGAAGAATTTATAATTCCTGTAAGTAATACACAAAGTTATAAGCAATTCGGAAATTCTGTAGCTGTACCAGTAATTAATGCAATTGCAAAAGAAATATTAAAAATTTTAAATAAGTAAAGAGATAAAAAATAATCAAATCATGCAATCTTTGCTTGATTTTTATTCTTTATTTTAAACTAATATTTTTTAAGAAAACTAAAGTTTCAATATGATGAGTATTAGGAAACATATCAAAAGGTATTATTTGATTAATTTCATAACCATTAACAATAAATTCTTTTAAATCTCTTGTTAGTGTTCGTGGATCGCATGACAGATAAATTACTTCCGAAATATTTTTCTTAACAATTCAATTTATTACTTTAATATCTAACCCTGCACGTGGTGGATCAATTATTAAAGTACTGTTTTTTGTAGATATTAGTTTTTGATTAATAATATTTTCAACCTTACCATCAAAATAAAATACATTATTAACTTGATTAAGTTTTGCGTTACTTTGTGCATACTTAATTGACTTTTGATTTATTTCAATTCCAATTAATTGGTTAAAATATAAATTAAAAATTTGCGAAAAAACACCCACTCCACAATAAGCATCAATTAAAGTTTTATTTTGATGATTTTTTATTAAATATTTTTCAATATTGATTAAGATTTTTTCAAAAACATTTAAATTAACTTGAAAAAAATTATCTGTATCTAAATTAAATTTCTTATTAAATAAGCTAATTGTAAAATCTTCTTTTTTAAAAATTTGTTTACTAATATTTTTCTTTTCTACACATAATTGAACAATAAAAGGATTTTCATTTAATAAATTAATAAGCTTATTTGGTAAATCATAATCTGAATGTAAACTAAATAATATTTGGACTTGATTATTTCCATTTATCCTAAAAGTAATTTCTTTAATAAATTTAACCTTATCAGGTTTGTTTTGATAAATTAAATTAAGTTTTTCTAAAACAAAACTTAAAATATCATTTAACTTAATTTTATTAAGTGAAAAATCACTAACTTTCACTAAAGTTTTGCTTTTATTTAAATATTCGCCATAAAAAACTTTTTGATTTTCTATTAATAAACTATACCTAGCTTTATTTCGATAGTGTAAAACATCATGGCTAGCAATAATTGGCTGAATTATTTTTTGATCAATATTTAAGTTTCTAGTTAATAATTTGTTTAAATAATGCTCTTTTCACTTTAATTGTTCTGAGTATTGTAAGTTTATTAAAGATGCAGAATTTGTGGATATATGATTTTTATTTCGATACAAACTTTGCTTAATTCAACTTTCAACAACACCATATCCATAATTAGAATAAATCTTGGTAATTTTAATAATTGCTTCTTCACTAGGGAAAAAATTAGGCACAAAAATGCGTTTTCCTTGATATATTGCTACCCCATATCCTTCATAGCTTAACTCAATACAATTGCTTTTAAATTTAACTTCAGCACACATAAAGTAGCTCGATTCTACCATGATGTTTTTGCTTATAAATTTTCATATTTGAAGGAATAACTATTTCTTTATACATGTCTGTTTCGATAATAATTTCTCCATCTTCATTTAAAAGATTTTTATCAGCAATTAAATTTAGGCTATCATTTACCAAATCTACATTTTTAAAAGGGGCATCAATAAATATAAAATCAAACTTTTCAGAACTTTTTTGAAGGTATTCAAGAGCATTAATATTAAGTGCTTTGATATTTTTAGTTTTAAGTAAATTTAAATTATTTAAAATAACTGTAAAAACACTCCTGTTTTTCTCTATTGCTACAATTTCTGAAGCTCCTCGACTTTCTGCTTCAATGCTTCAAGCTCCACTACCAGAAAATAAATCTAAACATTTTGCACCTTGAATTTTAAAATGCAAACTTCCAAAAACTGCTTCACGGACTTTTTCAGTAGTTGCTCGTGTTAATTCTTTTTGAGGTTGATTAATTTTTTTATTTTTGTAAATTCCTGAAATAATTCTTAACATTTTACTCCTTTTTAAAAAATAGCACCTTAAGTGCTATTTTGTGGTTCTCATAGCTAAATGAACTTTTTCTAAAGCTTTTTGACCGTAAAAATGTTCAACTAATTCATATCCAAGCTGCATTCCAGCATCTGCACATCGAGCAGTGATAAGTTTTTTATCTTTTAATAAATTAGTCACATAATCTGGCTTATAATTTAAACTTCTTAATTCTTCAGATCATTGACTTGGATATCCTGAATAGGGGGTATTTTGATCAATTAAATTGTGTTCTCTAAGAGTATTAGGAGCATCACAAATAGCAGCAATAGGTCCTTTAAATGTAGAAATAAGTTTTAAGGCTTCTTCATTACTTCTTAAAAGTTGAGCTGCATATCCTCCAGGAATAAAGAGTAAATCATAATCATCTAAATTAACTAGATTTTTAATATTAGTAATTTCAAAAAGTCCATACTGACTTTTGATACTTTTCAAACTTGGGTGATAATAATCAATTTCAAGTTTTTCATCGGCTCTTCTTAAACATGAAAGTGGGTTGGTTAATTCAATATCATTAAATCTATTTTCTAAAACAACTAAAATTTTCATTATTTTTTCCTTCTAATTATTCCTCTTCAAAGTAAGAATAAAAATAACGCAAACGGCAAGACATAAACAAGAATAAAAATAATAATATATGTGTTTCTTCAAGCTTTATTTAAACTTTTTTTTGCTTGGTCTGCTTCAGTTATAAATTGGGCTGAATCATGGACAATTAGTGATTTAACATCAAAAATTCTGCTTCGATTATATAAATTTAAATATAAATAAAGAATGGTTATTAAAATAACAATAACTAATCCAATAATTAAAACTGCATTAGTATTCCCAAATCATGATGTAAACATTTTTTTAAAATTAATAGTAAATTCAATCCTAAATGAACTTTCTGGAGAGGTTTTAAATTCTCATAATCCTGCTCGATTTAACAAGAATAGAAAAAGTAAATTTAAAGCAAAAAAAGTCATAAAGAAAACATACAATCAAGTATAAGTAACTACTCTTTTTGATAAGGATTTATATAAGTCCGCAAAAACTGTGCTAGCAGCAATATCTCCTATTACAACATTTTCTCGATATCTTTTTTCTATATTTTTAAAATCTTTAATTCTAATAAGCTTTTTAAAAAGCATATAAACACTTAAAACAAAAGCAATTCCAATGAGTATTCAATTAAAAATTCCAGAAGAAGGTTCAATTCTAGTATTGATTAAATAATTGCTTAAAGCACTAGCTAATGTGGCTAAAATAATTAAAATTCAAAAAATTGCTGTTATTTTTAAAATTCTTTTTTCTTTTTGAATCACCTTATAGGTAACAGGTGAAAGGGTTTGTTGAGGATCTTGATATTTGTTAATAATTTTTTCTTGCTCATTTATATGTTTTTGCAACTCATTGCTTGAATACATTTCAACAGTATCATTAGAATTTTTAGGCTGAAACATATTTTTTAGATTAATTATTTTCCTTGTTTTCTGTAGATTGAACGCTTTGATTTAAATGAGCTAAAACACTATCTAATATATCTTTTGAAAATCCGCTATCTTTACCAAGCTGTTTATCAACTGAGGTTCCAATTCAAGCAATAACATCTTTTTTAGCATCATCATTGAGTAATCCTACTGAATCTGAAACTAGCTTTAATTCTGAAGATAAATCACCATTTTTAAGTTGATTATCTAATTGTTTATTAACTTCTTTAATTAAAATTTCTTTTTTAGCCTGTTCATTATTTGATTCAACGGCTTTTTTATATTCTGCGTTGTTTTTAATTAATTCTTCTTCGGCTTTTTTAATTTCTGGTGAATATGAACTGGTAAGTTCACTAACAGTTTTTCCTTCTGTAATTTTAGTTTTGGCTAAAATTTCAAGCGATTCTTTTCTTGAATCAGGATCATTAAGTAAATTAGCAAGTGGTTTAACAACATCTTCTTGAATTTGTTCTTTTTCTTCTTTAGTTAATTTACTGTAATCTTTATTTAAAGCTTCTGTAATTTTAGGATCAGTTACTAATTTTGATAATTTAGAAATATTTTTGAGTTGACTTAAGAAAATTGAAGGATTTTCACTTTGAAAAAAAGTCATAAACCCTATGCTAAATCTACTAAATCCGTCATTTTGTTTGTTTTTGGTTTGTAATGAAGCTGAAAGTGCAACTGCAGGAAGTACCATTAAGCTTCCAGTTCCAACTCCATATAAAACTCTTTTTCAAATTTTTGATTTTCTTGCATTTCTTAATACTTTAAATTTAGCAAGACAAATAATGGTAAAAATAATAAATGAAATACTATAAAGAGCAAAAAACACTGCTAAAGAAAAGTATATTGGAGCAAAATGTAATATTCTTTCAACTGCTTCTTGATAATCTTTATCCACATTTTTAAGGAATGTTTGTAAAATTGATGCTGAAATAGGTGCAGCGGCCATTCCAATAATCAAAGATATTCCAACAGTAATTAGGAATTTTCAGCGATAAAAAAATCCTCCAATAATTCCTGTTAAAATAATCCATAATGATGCACTTGCAAGAATACCAATTCCGGCACCACCATTTAAAAAGTTAATAATCTGATCTAAGATCTTAGTTCCTTGTTCATTCATGTTTAAATTAAAATTGTTCTCCTATTTGGTTTTTTTCATGGATCTTTTTTATTGATTCGATCAATAAAAAGTTTTCCTTGAAGATGATCTAACTCATGTTGAAAAATAATAGCTAAATATCCCGTTAAATCAAAGGTATAAATGCCTTGTTTGGTGTAACTATAAGCTTGGACTGTGATTTTGTTGCTTCGAGGTACATAACCTTCTTGATTTGGTCACTCTTCAGGAACTGATAAGCATCCTTCTCCTTGAGATAAAGCAACTAATTGATCGCTTTTACGCACAATTTTAGGATTAAATAAAACATCTTTAAAAACTGCATTTCCATTTTTGTCTGGTAAATAAACATAAAAAACGTTTTTTAAAACTCCATATTGCACCGCTGCAACTCCAACCCCAGCTCTAAATTCACTTCCTTCTTTTTGAGAATCGTCAATGTGATAAATCATTTTTTCTGCTAATTGAATATCTTCTTCACTTAATGGAAGTGGTACATCAATTGATTTTTTACGCAAAACTTCATCAGGCAAATTGACAATTTTTACATCAAATTTTTTCATATGTTTAATTTTACTAAAAAAGGGATTTTTATCCCTTAGTTTCTGATTTATTTTGCTACCTTAATAAGTTTGCAATTTCTCTTTGTAATATTTGAACTAATTGCTCAAGTTCACTAACAGTTTGTTTATCAAAACGTGCAATAACTGGTGCATCAATATCAAGTACTCCAAATAATTGTTCATCCACAATAATAGGAATAACAACTTCACTTTTTGAATTAATATCACAAACAATATGATCTTCAAAACTATTTACATCATCTACTACAACGGTTTTTCTAGTTGTAGCGGCATGCCCACAAACTCCTCGATTAAATTCAATACTTGAACAAGCAACTTTTCCTTGAAAAGCATGCAAATATAAACAATTATCTTCATTAACATAAAAGCCTGCTCAATTTAAATTTGCATATTTTTCTCAAATATATGCTGAAGTGTTGGCTAAGATGCTATAAATTTTCTTCTCTCCAGCAATTAAGTTTTGATAATCTTTCATAAATTATTCCTTATTTTTTTGAATTAATTTTTCAGCCTCAGATAGTTTAACTGAGAAAAAGCTTGTAACTCCCCGATTTTGCATTGTTGCACCAAATAAATGATCAACTCTAGACATAGTTCCATGACGGTGAGTAATAACAATAAATTGAGTTTGTTTTTTGAGTTCTTGTAAGTAATTGGCATATCTCACTACATTTGATTCATCAAGAGCAGCTTCAACTTCATCTAAAATACAAAGTGGTAGTGGGCGAGCTTTTAAAATCGCAAATAATAACGAAATAGCAATTAATGACTTTTCTCCACCTGAGAAAAGTTTTAAATTTTTAACACTTTTACCAGGTGGTTGTGCATAAATAGAAATTCCGCTTTCTAAAATATCGCTTGGATTGACAAATTTAACTTCAGCACTTCCACCACCAAACATTGATCTAAAAACATTTTCAAACTCCACATTTACATCATTAACAATATTAGTTAAACGAGTAATAATGATTTTATCAAGCTCTGCAATTGCGTTTAAAACTGTTTCTTTAGCTTCTTCTAACTCATTTCGATTAGTTACATATATATTGTATTTTTCTTCTACTTCTTCAAGTTGAGCAATTGAATCTAAATTGACATTTCCTAATGCACTAATTTCTTGCTTAAGTTCGGTAATTACTTCTAAAGCTTTTTCTGCAGGGATTTCTAATTTATAATTTGCTGATGCGTTTTCTAAAGTTAGATTATAAAAGCTCGCTAGTCTTAAACGGTGTTGTGCTAAAGTATCTGCAGATTTTCGAGCATCATAAAGTTTTTTGCTAAATGATTCTGTAAGCTGACTAAATAACTTATTAGCTTCATTTCTCAGTTCATTTAATTGCTCAATTTCTGCATCAATTTTATGTTTTTGCTGTAAAAGGACGCTCAATTCAAATACATAATTTTTAAGTTCTAATTCAAGCTGATTAATTCGCTCGATAGTTGTATTAATAGTTTGTCCATTAATTTTTGATAAATCATCACCAATAATTGAAAACTCTGATTGGATTTTATCTAATTTTTGTTGAGTATGTTTGATTGAAATTTCTGATGCTGAAATTTCGTTTCCGTATGATGATACGTAATTTTGTAAATTAATGCTTTGATTTTTTAATTCTTCAATATCATTAAGATTTTTTCGCTCAAGAGCAATAATTCCCGGAATAAGATTTTCTAATTCTTTAATTTTATCTTCAAGTCCTAAAATATCATCACTTTCTTGTTTTGTTCCTCCAACCATTATTCCACCAGGACGAACAAGATCTCCATCTAAAGTTACAACTAAATATTTTTTATCTAGTATTTTTGAAATTTTGTTGGCTGAATCGATATTATTAACTACGACAGTATTCCCAAGTAAAAATTTATTTAAAATTTCATATTTTGGTTCAACTTTAACAAGTTCACTAGCAACACCAATAAAACCTAAATTATTTTTTGCAACAAGTAAATAATCATCTCTAATAAATTTTTCTTTAATTGAATTTAGCGGAATAAAGGTTGCTCTTCCACCGTTATTTACTTTTAAAAACTCAATAGCTTTAACTGCTGTTTCAGAATTATCCACTACAACATGCTGAATGCTTGAAGCAAGAATTGCTTCAACAGCAGTGGTATATTGTTTTTCAACTTTAAGTAAATCTCCAACAATTCCTTTTAATCCCTTAAAATTGTGCGAATTATCTAAAATTGTTCTAGTCCCTTTATAAAGATTGCTTCTACTTTCTTTTTTTGAGTTTAAAATTTTAATTTGAGTTTCAATTTCATGCTTTTTTCTGGTTAAATTGGTAATTTTTGTTTGTAAGTCATTAATAGCAACATTGACTTGGACCAATTTTTCTTGGGTTTGATGTTTTTTAGATTTTGTTTCTTCTTGGGTTTGATACAAATATTTTAATATTTGTTTTTGTTCAAGATAAGATTGTTGAAGCGCTTCTTTTTTTTCTTTTAAATCAACTTGCATTTCACCAGAAGCGATTAAATCTCTTCTTGCTGTTTCTTTACCATAAATAATTTTAAGTTCATTTAAACGACTTTCAGAAGCATTTTTCTTTGCTGAAAGCTCTGAAATTCTTTTATTTAAATCACCTTGTTCAACTTTTCTTTGGTTAATTTTTATGTTATATTCTTCGATTTTATTGCTGTAATCACTTTTAGTTTCTTCAACACCTTCAATATCGCTTTTTAATAATGAAACATGATCGTTTAATCTAACAATTTCTTCAGCTAAATAAGCAATTTCAACATTTTTTAACTGAGCAGTTTTTTCTTTATAAATTAAAGCCTTTTCCGCTTGTTTTTTAAGTGGTTCAAGTTGTTTTTCTAATTCACTAACATGTGCGCCAATAACTTTTAAAGATTCATCGGTTTTTTCTAATTTTCGAAGCGATTCGTTTTTTCTAAATTTATATTTTGAAACTCCTGCAGCTTCTTCAAAAATTCCTCTACGAGCTTCATCGCTTGCTTGAGCAATATCACTAACAGTTCCTTGTGAAATAATTGCAAGTGAGCTTTTTCCAATCCCAGTTTCCATCGCAATAGCTTTAATATCTTTATGGCGAGCAGCTTGTCCATTAATAAAATACTCATTTAAAGATTTATTTCGATCTAAAGAACGAGTAATTGAAATAGTTTCTCCCTCATATGAAGTAAGTCCATCTTTGTTTTCGAATGTTAAAGTTACAGTGGCTTTATCAAGAGGTTTTGTGGTTTTAGAACCAGCAAAAATTACGTCTTTCATTTCATCTCCACGTAATTCTTTTGCACTTTGTTCTCCTAAGACTCACTTAATGGCATCGTTAATGTTGCTTTTCCCCGAACCATTTGGACCCACAATTCCTGCAACTCCACCATCAAATCTTAAAATAACTGGATCGGCAAAAGACTTAAATCCGTGAGCTTCTATTTTAATTAATTTCATTTTTATCCTTTACTTAAGTTTATTTAAAGCATCTTGGGCTGCAATTTGCTCAGCTTCTTTTTTTGAATTCCCAATCCCTACACCAAAAACTTGTTTATCATAAATTACTTTAGCTATAAACTTTTTATCATCATATTGTGAAACACTATAAGTCACTCCATCTTTAGAAAAGCTTTGAATATATTCCTGTAATGTAGTTTTTGAATCTTTATTGCTTTGTGCATGAACTTTATCAATGACTGGAAAAATGTATTTTTCAAGAAATTTTTTAGCGACTTTTAATCCTTGGTCTAAATAGATCGCTCCAAGCATTGATTCAAAAACATCAGCTTTAACTTTTAATGATTTTTTAACATCACTTTCAGTTTGTTTTACTCCTGTTTTTAAAATATCAACCAGTCCTAATTTTTCAGATAATTCAGCTAAGGTCTCAGTTCTAACGGCAGTTGAACGAACTCGAGTTTGTTTTCCAGGTTCTAAATTTGTGTATTTGCGAAAAATATATTCACTTGATAAAAAATTTAAAATTGAATCTCCTAAAAACTCTAATTGTTCATAGCTATTTAGTCCTTTTTTTAAAGCAACATAAGAAGAGTGGGTAATTGCACAAAAATAAAGTTTGTGATTTTTTGGGTTAATTTCATGGAATTTTAAAAATTCTTCAAGTGTTTTGGCTTTTGTTATATTCATATTTAATTAATTTCTTTCACTATTTTATTTAATAAATCTTTTTTTAAAGCATCTTTAAGCTGATTTAAAGCTGAAAGATAACTTTTCTTATCACTTGATCCATGAGTTTTTAAAGCTAAACAATTAACCCCAAGTACTCAAGCACTTCCGACATTACGATAATCTAAAATTTTCATAACATCCTTAAAAGCATCTTTAACAAGTAAGCCACCAATTTTACGTTTTAAAGTTTTATTAATGCTTGATTTAAGTGAATCTATAAGAGTTAAAACTGCTCCTTCATAACTTTTAAGCACTAAATTTCCACCGTATCCATCAATAATAGCAACATCAAAATATCCTCGAAATAAATCCCTAGTTTCTTGAAAACCCAAATAATTAATATTTCTATTGTTTTTTAAATTTTCATGTGCTTCTTTTGTGGGAATTAGTCCTTTATAATCTTCAACTCCAATATTTAAAAGAGCTACTTTGGGAGTAGGTTCATTAAACATAGTTTTATAAAAAATCGATGCTAAAATGGCTCATTCTTCAAGTCATTGCGACTTTACATCTAAATTAGCTCCAACATCCAAAAAAACAAATTTTCTTCCATTAATAGCATTTGCAACAGGCATAAATGCCGGACGAGAAATTCCTTTTAAGCGACGAATTTTTAATGTTAATGCAGAAATATAACTTCCACTATCTCCTGAAGATAATAAACTTTGTACTGCACCACTTTCGTATAAATTAATAATTTCGTTCATTGAGGTATTTTCTTTTAAAGACTGTTTTAAATTTTTTGGATCACTCGGTACATTTGGATTATCAATTAATTTTATATTATCAGGTAAATTGTGGATATTTAACTTTTGAATATCTCCAACAAGCACAATTTTTGTATCTTTATTTGCAAGAGCAAATTCTTTAGCTGCCTCTAAAGCAGCTACAGGTCCATTATCATTTCCATTTATGTCAAATCCAATTGAATATTTATACATTTTAATCAACTCCTATTAAAAAATGATAATTGGGTTGGTTTCCTTCAAAAATTTCAACTTCAATGTCCCATTTTGAAGAGATATAATTAGAAACTTCTTCAGCATCTGAATAGCTTGAATCAACTCCATAAAAAATTGTTACAATTTCGCTTTTTTTATTAATCAATCTACTCATGATTTGTTTAGCTGCATTAATTGAACTTTGGGTTGAAGAAACAATTTTTCCATTTGCAATTCCTAGATAATCACCTTCTTTGATTTTAATTCCATTAATTTTTGCCGTTCTTACAGCAGTTGTAACTTCACCAGAATTAACTCCTTTAATTGCACTTTTAAGATTCAAAACATTATCTTTAACTTTATTTTTAGGATTATAATGTAAAAGTGCGGTTAACCCTTCAAGTTGAGTTTTTGTTGGAATAACAATTACATTGCAATTTTTAGTAGCTACAGCTGCTTGCTGAGCTACTAATGTTATATTTTTATTATTTGGCAAAATAAACACATTTTCTGCATTAACATGTTGAATTGCTTGAATTATTTCTTGTGCAGAAGGATTTTGAGATTGGCCACTTTCAATAACATGATCACAATTATTATCTTTCATTATTTTAATAATTCCACTTCCTAAATTACATGAAATAATTGCATTTTTTACTCTTTTGTTTTTTTCTTGAGCTTTTGCAAATTCTTCAGATTGAGCTTTGGAATTATTAGCCTGTAAGGTCATATTTTCTGATTTTATTTTAATAAATTCACCTTGTTTTTGTGAAATATTAAGCATGTCTCCAGGTCTTAATGCATGTCCATGAACTTTTAATAAATTATCATCTTGAACAACAACTAAAGAAGTGGCGACTTTTTCTAATTTTTTAATAAATTTTTCTTTATCAAAACTTTCTAAGTCATTAAGTTCAATTAAAAACTCAGTGCAATAACCAAATTCTCCATCATAAGTTTCTGTTTCAGAAATAAAATTTGCAATATCTTCACTTTTGTCACTTTTTTGAACAGGCTTTCCTAAAAAATACTCATTAATTCCTCATAAGATTTTATATAAACCTTCTGCTCCTGAATCAGTAACACCAACTTCTTTTAAAATTTTTAAAGAATTTGGTGTGTTATCACAACTTTTACGAGCAAAAATAACTGCATCTGCAAATAGATTCTCAATATCTTCGTTAGAATCACTATATTTTTCACTTAAATTTTCAGCAACTTCGCGAATAACACTTAAGATTGTCCCTTCTACTGGTTTATAAACAGCTTTATAAGCTCGTGCCGCCGCTCCTTTAAAAGCAAGTGTTAAATCATGAGTATTTAACGTTTCTTTATCAAAAACCCCTAAAGCAAAACCCTTAAAAATCTGACTTAAAATCACTCCCGAGTTACCACGAGCTTCATATAGCATATCATTTGCCACCTGTGCAAGGACTTCTGCAGTATTTTGGGTGGAAACTTTCATTAAATTAACAACTGCCCCACCAATAGTAGCAGCCATATTTGTTCCAGTATCTCCATCTGGAACTGGAAATACGTTTAAAGCATCAATTTGATTTTTTGTATTCAGTAGTGCATTAGCTCCTGAAAGCAGAGCTTGAGCAAGTTCTTTCCCATTAATATTTTTAGACATTTTTTACACCTCTGATAAAAATGGTTATATTGCTTATTTTTTCTTTTTGTTTTTCTAATTCGTAATTAATTTGACTATAAAGTTCTTCCATAAGAGGTTTAACTGAAATTGCATTTAAAACTTTAATGCTAGCAACAAAACTTCAACCATTAGGGGTTAAAAAAACTTCAACTCAATCCATAGGGTCTAATGACTCGTTTTGAATTTCTGAAGTTTGGGATTCTTGATTTGCTTGAATATTAACAATTCCAGGAACTGAAGATAATTTCAAAACAAAAAGTTTTTTCATTTGAAAAAGTTCCACGTTAGCCTCCTAATTTAAAAATTATAATTTTATTTATATTTTACATTTTTTTATCAATTTACGGGCTTATAAATAATTTAAGATGGATATAAATTTAATATAATTAAAAAATACTCATAAGGAGACCAAAATGGAGAATAAACTCACTGAACAAGAACAAATAAGAAGAAATAAATTACAAACTTATAAAGAATTAAATATCAATCCTTTTGCAAAAGCAAATGATTTAGAAAAATTAACTTATTCTGACCAAATAATTAATGAAAATTTAGAGTTTTCAAAAGAACAATTAGAAGAAAAATTAACAAAATACGCTATTACTGGTCGGATTTTAACTATGAGAGGTCCTTTTATTTTAGTTAAGGATTATCACGGAAAAATTCAAGTTTACTTTAATAAAAAAGCAAATGAAGAACTTGGAAAATTTGTTGCTACTTTTGATTTAGGGGACATTATTTATGTTGAAGGTGTGGCAATGAAAACTCACACTGGTGAAGTAACTTTAAAAGCAACTAATATTAAGTTACTTACTAAAGCACTCAAACCTCTTCCTGATAAATACCATGGTCTTGCTGATGTTGAAGAAAGATATCGTCATAGATATGTTGATTTAATTGTTAATGAAGAGAGTTTAAAAACTTTTTGAATTAGAAGCAAAATCATTAGTGCAATTCGTGATTATTTTGACAATCTTGAATACATGGAAGTTGAGACTCCTTTTTTGCATGATTATCTTTCTGGAGCTAGTGCTAAACCTTTCAAAACCTTTCATAATGCTCTTGATCAAGAGTTTATTTTACGAATTGCTACAGAAATTCCACTTAAAAAACTTTTAGTTGGTGGAGTTGATCGAGTTTATGAAATTGGAAGAATTTTTCGAAACGAAGGAATAGATACAACCCATAATCCTGAATTTACTTCAATAGAGTTTTATGAAGCTTACTCAAACTTAGAAGGAATGATGAATCGCACAGAAGAATTAATTAAAAGTATTGCTAAAAAACTTGGAAAAGAAAAAGTAATTAATAAAGGGGTGCAGATAAATTTAGATCAACCATTTCAAAGAATAAACATGGTTGATGCAGTTTCTCAAGCTACAGGGGTAGATTTTCGAAATATTGATTTTGCACAAGCAGTTCAAATAGCTCAAAAACACAAAATTAAAGTAGAAAAATTCTTTAAATTAGGTCATATTATCAACGAACTTTTTGAAGCTTTAATTGAAGAAACATTAATCCAACCAACTTTTGTAACTGGGCATCCAATTGAGATTTCTCCACTAACAGCAAAAAGCGAAGATCCACGTTTTACCGAAAGAGCAGAGTTATTTATTAACACTAAAGAATACGCAAATATGTACACTGAGCTTAGTGATCCAATAGATCAATTAAAACGTTTTGAAGATCAGTTAAATGAAAAAAATAGCGGAAATGATGAAGCTAGTGATATTGACTGAGACTTTGTCGAAGCTCTTGAATATGGATTCCCTCCAGCTGGTGGATGTGGAATTGGCATTGACCGTTTAACTATGCTTTTAACTGAAAAAGATTCAATTCGAGACGTTCTATTATTCCCTACTATGAAAAGAAAACACAATGCAAAATAAATATTTATTTGCTTTTGACTTAGATGGTACTTTATTAAAAAGAAACGGGACAATTGATCCTCTTACTCAACAAGCTCTTACATACAGTGAGCAAAAAGGACATTATAATGTGCTTGCAACCGGACGAGGAATTTTAAAAGTTAAACATTTAATTAAAAATAAAATAATTCAAAATATTCATTTTGCTGTGTGTTCAAATGGTTCGATAATTTGAGACGTAAATAACGATAAAATCAATATTTATGGAAAACTCTCAAAAGAAGTTTATTATAAAGTTAGAAAATATGCATTAGAACATGAATTATTATTAAATTTTGATACTGATGTTCTAAATGGTACATTAGTTGCTACTAAAAATCAAAATCAATATCCTACATGAATGACCGATGATGAGAAAAAACGCTTAAAAATCTTTAATCGATTAAAATTAGAACAGTGTGATGATCTTTCGAATTTAAATTCAACTAATCTTTTACAAATGTCATTAAAAAGTTCAACGGAGCTTTGACCAATAGTAACTAACAAGTTAAAAGAAGAACTTAAAGACCAAGCAATTGTTTGTTTAACTAATTTTAATTACACAGATATAAATCCAATTGGAATTTCTAAATATCAAGGAATTAAGAAGTTATTAGGAAATTTAAATTTATCTAAAGAGAATTTAATTGCATTTGGAGATAGTGGTAATGATTGCGAAATGTTACGAAATTCTCGTTTTGGTTTCTGTATGTCAAATGGAACTCCGGAAGCAAAAAATATAGCAAGTGAAATTATCGGAGATCACGAAAGTGATACTATAGGTAAAAAAATATTTGAATTAATAAACCAAACTAATTAAGAACAAACTTTACTAAGTTTGTTCTTTTTTCGTTTTTCATTGAATGAAAATAAATTGTAGTAAATGTGGAAAAAATATGGAACACCCCCTAAAAATGTATGTAAAAATCAACTTTTTACTTCTTATATATATATATATATATATATATATAATCATTTTGGATAGTTAGGAATTAACAATGAAATTTGCACTTTCTTTTTGTGCTGTTGATACATTTAAAGCACTAAAAATATTTGATAAATTAACAAAATTAGGTTTAAAGCACATTCATATGGATTTTATGGATGGAATTTTTGTTGAAAATTTTGGAGCTACTTTTGAACAAGCATCAGCTTTAATCAAAAGATATCCAAATGTTCATTTTGATGCTCATGTAATGACATCTGAACCAATAAAATTAGTAGATAAATTAATTCAAGTGGGATTTAAAACTATTTTTCTTCCTTCAAATTTAGTGGATTTTAATAAATTTCAGCAATTAGTGAGTAATTATCCAAATATATCATTTGGAATTATGCTAGAAGCTTTAAATAATCCCAATGATTTCAAAAATATTATTTTAGAATCACAAAAAATTCTTGTAATGACCATTGATAAAATCGGTGGAACTGGACAACCTTTAAATATTAACTTGCTTAGTAAAATCAAAGAAATAAAAAATATTAATTCGAATATTGAAATATATTCAGATGGTGGACTAAGAACTAATAATGCAATAGAATTTTCAAAAAATCATGTAGATGTTGCTGTTGGAGGATCGATAATTTTTTCATTTAAAGGTAATATTTCTATATTTTTTAATTGATGAAAGGATAATTTTAATGAATTTTCTAACTCTAACGACAATTATCTTAAGTAGTATTTTAGTTTTAATTCTTATTGCTGTTATTATTTGAAGAATTTATTTAAAAATTACTAAAAAAGTTATTTACAAAAGTAATAATATCGGACATACAACAAAAGACACTATCGATAAGCTAAGAATATTAAATTCATTAAATAATGCATTTGTTTTAAGTAATATTTTAGTTAAAAATCCTTTCTCTAAAAATAAATACACACTCTTTTCGGGAATTGTTATTTGTAAAAGCAAAATTTATGTTCTGAGTGATTTAATTAAAGATACTCAAAATAAAATTGAAATTAATGATAATGGAATATATGTTTTAAAAAATAAAAAATGAATAAAAAAGGATAAATGAGAAACTAATTGACTTAATCAAATGAGCGGATGATTAAATAGAAGATTTAAAAATAACTATGAAGTAGTGATTTTTATTGATGAGAATCTTAATTTAGAACAAATTGATAATCAAACTAGATATCGTTGTATGAATATAAATGAATTAAATGAAGAAATTTTAGAGAACAATGATCAAAATTTACATATCGAAAAAGTAATTGATATTTTTTTGAAAAACAACCTATTTAAGGGAAATTCTAACAAATAATGAATTTTAGTATTTACGGGTCTTTATTTTTGATTGTAATTTTACTAATTCAATTATTTGCATATTATGTTTATGGGTTTAATTTAAAAATAAAATATCAAAAAATAAAGATTCAGTATTATGAATCTGTTTTAACAAAAATAAAATCAGCACTTTCAAATAAATATAATTGTAACTTTAAAATATCTTTAAATACACATTTTTTTAAACAAAATTTTAATTCATCTAAAAAAGTGATTTATTTAAATGAACAATTTTTAGATTCAAATATTTATTCTCTTGTGAATATTGTTTTTTTATGAAAAATAACTCAATTTACACAAATTCAGGACCAAAAAATAGAATTATTTTTTAAAATAATTGGTCTAGTTTCGTTAACAGCTTCATGAATTTTGTTGATGTTTGGATTATGAATATTTTCAATTTTATTCTTGCTTATTTTTCTTTTTGTTATTGCAATTGATTATTTAATGAACTATAAAATTTATAAACATGTTTATATTCAAACTAAAAATTATTTAATTGAAAATTATCATAACCAACATTTGAATTTTATTTTAGCTTATTTAAAATACAAAAAATTCTACATCTTAAATAAGTATTTAACTTTTTATATTCAAATAATCTCCCAATCAGTTAAAGCTTTTAAAAATTGAGGTAAAGATGAATAATACAAAAGAACAAATGATTGAGCATCTAATTTATAAATATGAAATAAATGAAGAATATTTACATTCTTTATCTGAGGAACAAATTAAAAATTTGTATCAGCAAAAAGAACAAGAATCGTTGATTTTAGCTAAAAATCCAAACAAGTTTTTTTATTTAAAATCTCTTCCTGTACCTAAAGAAGTTAAAACCAAAACTTCAAGCAAAGCTGGTAAATGAATTTTTCTTGCATTTATAATAATGCTTATACTTTTGTTTACACTATTTATGTTAGTCGCATTTTTAAACAATTAAGGAGTTATAATGAAATTATTTGACCCACAATTAATGCAGTATATGGATAAAAAGGTGTCTTGAAAAGAAGCTATTCACCTTGGAGTAAATATGCTTGTTAAACAAAATAAAGCAACCCAAAAGTTAGAAGAAGAAATTTTGCTTTCAACTGAGAAATTTGGAGCTTATTATGTTCTTGAAAAAGGAATTGCTTTATTGCATGCTCCAGCTGGAGAATACTGCTTAAAAGCTGCTACTTCTACTTTAATTTTAAACGAAGAAATTATTTTTAACAACCAGCCTGATAAGGTAGCAAAAATTATTATTACTCTTTCAGCTCCAGATAATAACTCACATTTTGAGCTTATTTCAGAATTTGGAAATTATTTTATGAATCAAGAATTTAAGCAAAAAGCTTTAAATGTAAAGTCAAAACAAGAATTTTTAGATTTAATCACACAATTTGGAGAAAAATATGAACTTTAAGTGTGTTTGTGGATCAGGTCTTGGTTCATCTTTATTACTTGAGATGAATGTAAAAAGTGTTTTAGATTCACTTGGTGTTCAATATGAATCAGTTGAACATACTAACATCTCTTCTTTTGATAAAAAAGGAGTTGATTATGTAATTGTTGGAGCTGATGTAGCTCCGGTTTTAGATTTTCCTGCAGAAAAAATGGTAGTATTAACAAACATTTTATCTAAAGAAGAATTAACTACTAAATTAAAAAAATTATTAAATCTTAATTAGGAGAATTTATGCCTTTCTTATTTTGAATGCTTAATTTTTTAAAAGCATTTGTTGGAACTCCGGCATTACTGGTTGGGATTTTCACTATGATTGGTGCTTTAGTTTTACGAAAAAAAGCATCACAAGTGGTTATTAGTACCTTTAAAGTAATTGTTGGATTTTTAATTTTAGGAGGTGGAGCTGGTGTATTAGTTGGTTCATTAAACCAATTTCAACCTGTTTTTCAATCTGTATATTCATTAAATGGAATTATTCCAAATAATGATGCTTTTGCAGGTGCCTTATCTAGTGCTCTTCCATCAATTGCAACATTAGGATCAATTATTATGCTTGTATCAATGTTGCTTAATATGCTTTTAGCATTAACTTCTCGTTTTAAATATGTTTATTTATCTGGTCACGTTTTATATTACAGTTCGCTAATGCTCGCTGCAATTATGTACGTAATTGGATTTGATTTTGAAAATAATGCTGGAGATTTTGCACTTGCATTACTTACTTCTTCAAGCTTAATGGCTATTTACATGGTGCTTTCTCCAGCAGTACAACAAAGATATATGAAACAAATTATTGGAAGTGACGAAATTGCTTTAGGTCACACTGGTGGATTTGGTTATGCACTTTCAGGACTTATTGGAGAAGGAATTTATAAACTTAAAAAAGGAAAAGTTTTATCAACTGAAGAAATTAAATTCCCTCAGTCACTTTACTTTTTCAGAAACACTTTAGTGTCTATTTCGATAACTGTGTTTGTCTTTTATTTAGCGGCTTTTTTGCCTGGTGGAATTTTATATGAACTAGGAAAAATTACGCAAGAAAACTCTCCGGCAGCTTATGGAGTGCTTTCAAGTGGTAATTGAGTAATTACCATGTTTGTTCAAGCATTCACATTCACTGCAGGGGTTGAAATTATTTTAGCAGGGGTAAGATTATTTGTTGGAGAGCTAGTTCCAATGTATAAAGGATTTAGTGACAAACTAATTAAAAACTCAAAAGCAGCTGTGGATTGTCCGGTAGTATTTCCATATGCACCAAATGCTGTAATAATTGGCTTTATATCTTCATTTTTTGCTGGTATAATTGGTATGTTCATAACAATTGGACTTGGGAAAGCATCTCTAATTCCTGCTGTTGTTCTTCCTGGACTAGTTCCTCACTTTTTCTTAGGTGCTACTTCTGGGGTTTTTGGTAATGTCAAAGGTGGTGTTATTGGTGCAATTGTTGGGCCTTTTGTTGGAGGTTTAATTATCACCTTTATTCCAGTTTTCTTTGTTTTAGGAAACTGAGCACCAACAGCAACCAACCAATTAGGTTCGCTAATTACAAGCAATAACGCTGTAAATACATCAGTAGCTTCTCTAAACTGAGGAGATACTGATTATTTAATTGGGTATGTTCCTGGAGTGTTAGGATTAATACCAAAAGCAGGAAAATTTGTAGCTTTTGGAGTTATTTTACTAACTTACTTAGGATTAGCAACCGATGGACTTATTAAAAAAATAATTAATCGTAAAAGAAATAAGGACAATCTTGCAAATGTATAAAAAACAATTTACTCACAAAGAATTTATAGCTAATATGCGTGCTGTCGCAATTGATGGAATTAACAATGCTCACCAAGGTCACATTGGAATGGCTCTTGGAGCATCAGAACTTTTTTACTCAATGGTTGGAGAAGTATTAAAATTCTCGCCAAAACATCCAAGATGATTTAACCGTGATCGTTTTGTTCTTTCGGCTGGACACGGTTCAATGGGACTTTATTCACTTTATCATCTAATGGGATTGCTTACTTTAGATGATATTAAAGCTCACAAACTTTATGATTCAAAAACCCCTTCGCACCCAGAAATTGAAAAGCTTCATTACATTGATGCTTCAACTGGACCACTTGGTCAAGGGGTTGCTATGGGTGTTGGGATGGCTTATAGTAATAAATATTTAAGCAACCAATTCAACCAAAAAGATTTTAAAATTATCGATCATAATGTTTTTGTATTATGTGGAGATGGTGATTTACAAGAAGGGGTTGCTTTAGAATCACTTGCTTTTGCTGGAACTAATAAATTAAGTTCACTTATTGTTGTTCATGATTACAACAATATGCAAATTGATACTTCTGCAACTGAAGTTAATAATGTTGATTTTGAAAAATATTTTGAATCAATTAAATTTAATACCATTATTTTGAAAAATAATAAACCAGAAAATATTATTGAAGCTCTTAAAAAAGCTCAAAAAAGCACTCGACCAACATATATTCAAGTTCGCACAACTATTGCTTTTGGGACCAAAGTTGCTGATACCCCAAAAGGACACAATGGAATTTTAAGTGAAAAAGATACTATTGAATATAAAGAAAATTTAGGTTTAAGTCATACAAATGTTTTTGAATATGACCCTAAAGCATATGATTTTGGTGCTAAATTACTTAAATCTAAAGCTAATTTATACGCTCGTTGAGAAAAAAAATTAGCTCAATACAAAGAAAAATATCCACAACTTGCAGTTAAATTAGAAAAAATTCTAAATAAAGAAAAATCGTTTGATTTTTCAGGATTTAAATTCCAAAAAACCAATGTTGCAACTAGAGATTATGTTGATGAAATTATGAAGTTTATGGATACACATCACCAAAACTTTGTAGGTGGATCAGCTGATTTAAGAGGAGCAACCAAAGTTGGATTTGATTCAGATAAAAACATTAAATATGGAATTAGAGAATTTGCTATGAGTGCAATTAATAACGGAATTAATCTTCACTCAGGATTAACTACCTTTGGAGCAACTTTTTTAGTATTTGCTGATTATGCAAAAGCAGCTCTTAGATTAGGTTCGATTATGGAATTACCTAATATTACTGTTTTTAGTCATGATTCATATCAAGTTGGAGGTGATGGACCAACTCACCAACCAGTTGAGCAAGTCACTGCATTGCGTAGCATTCCAAATTACCTTGTTTTTAGACCTGCTGATGAAAATGAAATGCTTAACTCATTTAAATATGCTCTAGCATTAAAAAATACTCCATCGGCAATTATTTCAACTCGTCAACCACTAAAATCATTTAACTTACAAAAAGATGATTTTAAAGCAGCTTATTATGTTCACCACGCAAGAAATGCTCAGGTTAATTTACTTGCTAGTGGTTCTGAAGTTGAATTAGTTGATAAAGTTGCTCAAAAATTAGCTAAAGACGGAATTAAAGCCAACGTAATTTCGGTGCCTTCTTTACAATTATTGCTTAAAGACGAAAAATTAATTGAAAATTTAAGTTTAGACAAATTACCTAACTTTGCTGTTGAAGCAACTAATGATCCATTATGATTCAAACTAGCTAAATATAACAAATTTGACGCTCATTTAGCACATGATTTTGGACATTCAGCTCCTGGTGATTTTGTTTATGAATTAAATGGATTTACAAAAGAAAACATATTAGCTAAAGTAAAAAGTTTTTTATCTAAATAATTAATATTAAATTAAAATCTCTCTTATAGAAAAATATAAGAGAGATTTTTTATTAGCATAAAACTTAATTTTACTGTTTTTTGTGGATAAAAATTACTTTATTTCTTTTTTTAAAATATTTTGTAGTTTCTTTTCATTTTCTTTTAAATCTAAAATATTAAAAAACTCCTCTTTAAATAAACTGATGTGCTTCATAATTTTTAGATTTATTGTTAATTTGTAATTAACTGAATTTCCAGGATTCATTTCAATTATTTTTCAGAGTTTTCCATCAATATCAATTCAATGACCTCTTTGGTTTTTATTATGAATATATTTAAAATCCACATTTTTTGAAATGATTCTATAATAAATATCTTCTTTTGTAATTCCTATACATATTAAATAATCATAATTATAATTAGGATTTATTCCATTAAATTGAAAAGTTTTAACTTTTTTACCTAATCTTGCTGTTTTTACTTCAAGTAATATTTTTTTAGGTTTATTTATTCATATATCATATTCGTTATGTATTGTTTTATCTTTATTGTTATCTTTAAGACTTACATTGAATGATTTTAATAATTTTTTAACAAATCTTTCGCCAATAGCTCCTATTGCGTTAGCCTCAAATTCTACAATTTTTCAAAATATTTTATTTGTATCCTTTTGATCTAATTTATCTTCTTTATATTTATCTTCGATAACATTTAGTAAAATTTCTTCAGGTTTCATTTAGAATTCCTTTTCAAAGCCATTATCTAATAATAATTCATAAATATGACTCTTACCAATATGTCTGCATGAATTCGTAGCTAAAGAACTATAATTGATTCAATTTTGTTTTTCAAATAAATCTTTAATTTTTTTAATTTCTTTAGAATTTTTGGTATTTATTTTAATTGCTATTCCACTATTGTATTTAACATCTTTAAAATCATAAACAACTTTATTTACTTTATAAAAAGTTGATGCTAAATAAAAATCTGCTTTTTCTTCATAAATTCATTTTTTACCACACTCTCTACTCTTAGCGGTTGAAACAGTATAAACATCTAAATATTTCTTAAAGGGGTTTTTTTCTCCTAAAGAGTATCAATTGAAGTTATGAAGTTTTGGATTTGTATGATTTTTTGATCAGATTTGAAAGACACATTTCACATCAATATCTTTGCCGTCAAAAGTATAAAAAGAACTCTCTGGTAAAACTTCACTATGAATTAAATTTAATCCTTTTACACGATATCTAACACTACCTTTACCTTTACTTTCAAAAAACATTGGTAATATAAAACAAACAAAATCAGCATTTTGGGAATAATTAATAAATTCAAGTGCTAAAACACCTCTATGACCAAAAGGAGGATTCCCTATTACAATAAAATTTTCATTAGGTAATTTGTATTTTAAATAATCACTTTTAACAACATCATCTCTTTTTGGATCAATATCAATTCCGATTCTTTTGTCTTTTGGTAATAAATCTAAAAAACAACCCTCTCCTGTACTAGGTTCTATTCATGTATATTTATCAATATTTTCATATTTGCTAATTATCTTTAAAGTCTTTGAAAACAATTTTTTAGCAATATCTCTTTTTGTAAAATACTGATCAAGTTGATTCTTAACATTTATCAACATATTTTTCCCGTTTACATATTTTAAAGTCATATTCATAGAATCCTCCAATTAATTTACATAATAATACTTACTACAAATATATTATAATATATTTGTAGTAAGTCTATTAAAATTTTAATAAAAAATAAAAATCCACATGAACAAATTAAATGAACTTGTGCTTATTTATTATAAAAAATAATGATTTTTTAATTTAAACAATTAAACTTAAATATAATTGCTTAAAAACCTTTCTTAACTTTGTTAATGCATTTATATTTTATCACGAGTTAAGCTTGTAAAATAAATTTTTTTAATTGATTTATATTTAAAAAATACAAAAATAGTAGCTTTAATATAGCTACTATTTTTTAACAAATAAAGAAGAAATATTTAAAACAATAATCAATAAATTCATGCACGAAAATAAGACATGTCCTGCAACTGATTTATCAACACTAATAAGACCTATTGCTAAACTAGTTAAAAAGATATTTAATAGCGAAAAAAGTGAAATAAACAACCAAAATATAGTATTATTAGAATCTTTTTTGCGTTTATAAGCAATTGTAGTCCCAAATGCACTTAGACAAATTAATCAACTAAAAGGAACTACCATTAAAAACATATATGAGATTTTTGGTTTAATAGCACTACTAATAACAAAGCTAATTAAACATAAACTTAAAAATAAAAAAACAAAAATTTGTGAGATAGTAATACTTAAAGTTTTTGGTTTAACTGCTACAGTATTTAAATTATTCATAATTAAAAATCCTTAATTTTTAAATGATAATAAGATTATAAAACTTTTAAAGTCGTTTACTTAAATAAATGTAAAATATTTATATGAATAAGTTCCAAAATAAATCATCAGCTGAATTAAATTTATCTTTTGATTTTGAAATTACCGATTTTCAAAATCGTGAATTTCAAATTACCATTCATAAATTGCTTAGAGATTTGCCATATGATGATAAATTTTTTGAATGGTTTATGGAAGATTTAATTTACTTTATAACTCAAAATAAATATCAATTGCGCTGAGATATTGAAAAAATTTATTTTAGTGGAATTAAAAATTTAAACCTTTCAGCAGAAGATGAACAAAAATTTGTCAGTTTATTGACTAATTCAGTAACTAATTTTAATATTTATGTAAAAAATTAAAAATATTTTTGAATTTGATTTTTTATGTTATACTATTACTACAGTGATTATAGCAACAGGGATCACCTGATACCATTCCGAACTCAGTAGTTAAGCCTGTTAGTGCCGACGATAGCAGAAATGTGAAAATAGGGAGTTGCTGTTTTTTTTATTTTCTATTTTTCAAAAATAAAAAAACAGCAATATTTAGAAAAAAAATAAACAAAAATGCAATTTTTTAGCAAAAAAGTAAGTAAAAATAAACTTTTTACATTTTGAAAATATTTTATGTATAATTATAGCAAATATAATTGAAAGGAATTTATGGTTAAAGATTCTACAAAAAACGAGGTTTTAGAAACTGTTAAAAGCGGATTTCATTTAGTTGTATTCCACGCAAAATGGTGTGGAATGTGTAAAATGTTTGGGCCTGTTCTTGAAGAATTAGCTCAAAAAGATAAAGTTAGTGTTTTAAAAGTAGACGTTGATAATGAAAAAGAATACGCAAGTCAAGAAAGAGTTCAATCAATTCCTTATGTACTTGTTTACAAAGATGGACAAATTGTACACAAAATGCTTGGATACAGACCTTACGAACAACTTAAAGAAGATTTAGAACCTTATTTATAATTTTAAAGATTAATTAAAGCAATCTCTTTTTTAAAAGAGATTGCTTTTTTAATATTTTACTCTTATAAATATTGTTGATATTTATTAATATTTGATAAATTAACTTCAAGCATTGAAAAATCTTTTAACTCCAAACTTCATAAAAGTCCATAAAAATTTACAATACACTTATATTTATAAAATTCTTCAACGGAAGATTTTTTATCATAACATTTAAGTAAATGTAACTCTTTATCTTCATTTAAATTTAAATTTGTACTCAAATAGGCTAAATCAAAGTATTTACTGTTAAGCGAAGCATTAACTAAATCAATGAATTTAAACCTTCCGTCATTATTACTCATAATAATATTTCCAGGGTGTAAATCATTATGTGATAGAACTAAATTTTGTGGATTTTTTAAATTCATAAAAATTTTATCAATAATGTTTTGATTGATACTTTGTACTCATTTATTGCTTTGAAACTTTTGATAAAGATTAAAAATAAATTGGTCAATTATATATTTTTGCTGATTGGGAAGCTGATGAAACTTCTTAATTTTTGTGGACAATCGTCTTAAATTACCTTTGCAAAAATGAAATTTTTGCTCAGGAATTCATTTTCTTAAAATTAATTTTTCATCTTCATATAAAATTGGAGCTAAAAAATCTTCATTTCCTAGTTCTTTGATTAAAAATAAATTCGAATCATTTTTAAATTGAACAATTTTATCGTTTAAGCGATATGAACTTTTTGAAAAAGATTCTATTGGCTGTATTTTTTTTACTTCTTCTTTGATTTTTGGGATGTAATTTATTTTATAAACATAATTATTAAAAGTATCACAAATAAATAATAAATCTTTAAATTCTTCTTTAGTAATTTCTAAATTTTCTAAGATTAGTTTTTCATCAAAACCCTCTTTGTATAAAGTTGCTGCATCAAAACCTATAAAATTTAATCTAATTCATTCTAAGTCAATAAATTTAACTTGGTTTTGCTTGTTTATTAAAATATTTTTCAAAGCTAAATCACCATGCTGAAGTATTTTTGGCTTATTTTTAAATTTTTTAATAATTTCACTATATTCTTTTAGATTGATTTTTTGCTCAAATCAGTCAAATTCTTCTACATTAATGTCTTTATTTGAAAATTCTTTTAAGTGCTTTAAAACAGCAACTTGAATTTCTTTTGTTAGTTTCAAATTTTCTAAAGTTTCTCCCTCAAATCATTCTCTAATAAGTAAATTTTCATCATAATAAAGAGTTTCTTTATCTTTTAAATAATACTGTTTCTCAGAATTGCTTTGTTCTTTTAAAAAATTTTTTTTAATACGAACTTGGTATTTTTTGTCATTTATTTGAGCTAAATATGTGTAATTATGAAAACCTTCATATTCTAATTTCATTAAATCAATCTTACTTATACCTTGTTTTGTTAAAGCATCATTAACTAAGTTTAAATGTTTTTCAACTAAATTACTCATCAATTCTCTTTGCTATTAATTTTAGATGATTAGGACAAGTAAATAAGGTATGTTCTTCGTTAAAATGAATATATAAAACTCCTGGATATGATCTAGAATATTTTTTCTTTCCAATAAAATTTAATTCTACAATCGGTAAATGAAGTAATTCTTTTTTAGCTTGATTAATTTGACTTTCTAAAACAACTGGATAAATACTTAAATCAAATCCAATTAAAGGGTTTAAAACTAATAATTGTTTTTCCTCATCTGAAAAGAAATTCATTATTTGATCATACTCTTGTTTTAAATCAACATTAGTACCAAAAATTTTGTTTAAATGTTGTGTTTGTGAACCAAATTCATTTCAATAAACGTTAAAATCTAATAAGTTTTTTTGAGTCTTAACAATATTATTTAAAAATCAACCAATTTTTTCAAGTTCTTGAGCAAGCCCAAAATAAAATTCAAAATTTTCATTACATTCATCACAATGGACTTTTACTTTATCTAGCATATTAAAAATTATAAATAAAAGCTTAATATTTTAAAGTCCATTCTTAGCTTTTATTTATAATTTTTTTATGTTAGATTATGAAAAACGATTTTTATCTACTAAAAAAGTAATAGCAGGATGCGATGAAGCAGGAAGAGGTTCTTGAGCTGGTCCGCTAGTTGCCGCTTGTGTAATAATGCCTTATAATCGCGAAATTAAAGGCATTAACGATTCAAAAAAATTAAGTCCTTTAAAAAGACTTGAGCTTTTTGAAGAAATTTTTGACCACGCTTTAGAAGTACAAATTTGTTCAAGAAGTGTTGAGGATATTAATAATTCAAACCCTAAAGAACAATCAAAAATAGCAATGACCAATTGCATTAATCAAATGAAAATTAGTCCAGAAGTAGTTATTACTGATTTTGAAAAAATCTTTGTTCATTTAGAACAAATTAATTTAGTTAAAGGGGACCAAAAATCTTATAATGTTGCAGCTGCAAGCATTATTGCAAAGGTATATCGCGATAATTTAATGATTGAACTTGATAAAAAATATCCAGGTTATGGATTTGCAAATCACAAAGGCTATGGAACCAAAAAGCATAAAGAAGCTATTGATAAAAAAGGTATTATTCCAATTCATCGAATTAAGTACAAACCTATTAAAGAACACATTTTAAAAGTAAGCAAATTTTAGCTTTTTTTGCACTTTTTAAGCGGTTATTGTGCAAAAAATAATTTTTTAATTGTGGTAAAATTATTATTATGATTAAAGTCGAAAATGTTACTTTTAAATATCGAGAAACCGATAAAGTTCCAGCTCTTTCAAATGTCTCTTTTGAAATTCAAAAAGGAGAATATGTTGCTATTTTAGGTCATAACGGATCAGGAAAAAGTACTCTTTCTAAAATTCTTTCAGCCCTAATTAAGCCTACTAGAGGAAAAGTAACTATTGACGGAATAATTTATTCGCGTGAAACTTTAATTGATGTTAGAAAAAAAATTGGAATAGTTTTTCAAAATCCAGAAAACCAATTTATTGGTTCTTCAGTTGAAGATGATATCGCTTTTGGTCTTGAAAACAAAAGAATGTCTCGAGAAGAAATGATTAAAACAGTGCGTAAATATGCTGAAAAAGTGGATATGCTACCTTATTTAGAACGTGAACCTGAAAATCTTTCAGGAGGTCAAAAACAAAGAGTAGCTATTGCTTCAGTGCTTGCTCTTGATCCTGAAGTAATTATTTTTGATGAAATCACTTCAATGCTCGATCCAAAAGGAAAAAGTAAGGTTATTGAGATTATTCAAGGAATTCGAGAAAAAAAGGACAAAACCTTAATTTCAATTACTCATGACATGGACGAAGCTATTTTAGCTGATAAATGTTTGGTTTTTTCACAAGGTAAATTAATTGCATCCGGAAAACCAATTGATATTTTAAATAATAAAGAAATTATTGAAATTGCTAAAATTGATTCACCTTTTGTTTACAAACTTAGTTCATTAATCAAAGGAATTGAACCAACATATAATGAAGAGGAGTTAATAAACAAAATATGCAAATAAAACTTAAAAATGTTCAACATATTTTCTCAAAACATACTCCATGAGAATTTAAAGCATTAAATGGAATTTCTATTGATATTAATCAAGGTGAATATATCGGAGTAATTGGACAAACCGGAAGCGGAAAAACCACCTTTATTCAACATTTAAACGGATTATTAAATCCAACTGAAGGGGAAGTGTCTTGAATTTTTGTCGAAGATCCAAATACCAATAAAGAAATTCTTGTTAAACTTCCTGTTTATAAAGAAAAATTTTTAAGTTTTTTATACTCAAAAGATAAAAAACTTAAAAAATCTTTTAAATTCAAAGCTTCGAAAATGATTCGAAATAAAATTGGAGTGGTTTTTCAATTTGCTGAATATCAATTGTTTAAACAAACTGTTTTAGAAGATATTATTTTTGCTCCGGTAGCATTTGGAATGTCAAAAGAGCTAGCTAAAGAAAAAGCTAAAAAATATATTAAACTAGTAGGTCTTCCTGAAGAATACCTACAACGTAGTCCTTTTGATTTATCCGGAGGGCAAAAACGTAGAGTTGCTTTAGCAGGTATTTTAGCTTTAGAACCACAATTTTTAGTAGTAGATGAACCTACTGCTGGTTTAGATCCTGTAGGAGTAGTGGAAATACTTGATATTTTAAGTAACTTAAATAAGCAAGGAACTACAATTGTAAATGTCACTCATGAACTTGATCATGTTTTAGAAAGAGCTCAAAGAACTATTGTGTTTAAAGATGGATTAATTTGCAAAGATGGAACTCCATATGAGATTTTAAATGACATTAAATTTTTAAAAGAAAATAATCTTCAACCACCTAAATTACTTGATTTTGTGCATAAATTAAGAAATCAAGGACTTAATGTTCCTCCTGTAAGATCAATTGAAGAATTAGCTAATTGGATTAATTCTCAAGGAGATAAATAATGAAAAGTGTTTTTGGAAGATATATTCCTAGAAAAGGATTTTTTTATAACCTTGATCCTCGTTTAAAAATTTTAGTTGTGGTATTTTATGTTGTTTTTGCTTTTATGTCAAAATACTACATTGATAGTTTAATTTTACTTATTCCTCTTTTAGTGGTTTATTTTACAGTAGTAAAGAAAGTTAAATCAGTCTTTCGAATGGCTAAATTCCCAATTGTTATGGCTATTATTATTTTCTTAATTAATTTATTAACTATTAAGTACACAGATGTAAAACAAACAATTTTAGATAATGAAAAAATCGATCAAATCGCAAAAGATATTTGAGGGATAACATACCCACAAGGAGATCATACTTTTGTTGTTAGTATGCTTGCTTTAAATCGAAGTATTGCACTATTTTTAAGAGTTTTTACAATGATTTTAGCTACTACTTTATTAACTAATACTACTCGTCCTATTTTACTTACTAAAGCTATTGAAGATTTAATGTTCCCTTTAAAATTGCTTTTTATTCCAACTCAAATTATTGCCATGATTATTTCAATTGCATTAAGATTTATTCCCACATTGCTTGATGAATCACAAAGAATTATGAAAGCACAAAGCTCAAGGGGAATTGATTTTAAAAATGGAAATATGAAAGATAAAGCTGTTGCCTTTTCGACTTTAATTATCCCTTTATTTGTTTCATCATTTGCTAAAGCTGATGATTTAAGTGATGCAATGCAAACTCGTGGTTATGAACCATATTCAAAACGAACCAAATATAGACAATTAAAATTAACTTGAAGAGACTTATTGGTGACACTATCACTTATTGGACTTGGTGTTTTTATAGCATATAATACTTATGTAGACCATACTTATTTACCAAGTATATGAACTTCACTTCTTGCAATTTATTAAGAAAAATCTAGCAACATTTTGCTAGATTTTTCTTGCTTCCAAATAATTAATATTTTTTCCTTTTGATGATCATTTCATTTCATATCCTGTTTGATAATTGTCCATAGCAAACTTACTACTGTGCAAATCATTGGTAAAAGTTAAAATTTCTCAATTATTTTCTTTAAGGGATGTAATTGAATATTCAAAAAGTTTGTCATTATCGGTTTTAAACCTTAATTTCCCGTTTTTTGTAAGAATTTGCTCATATAAGCTCAAAAAATTTTTATAGGTTAACCTTCTTTTTTCGTGTGCGTTTTTAGGTCATGGATCTGAAAAAGTTAGTCATAATTGATTAATTTTTCCATTAAAAAGTTCGGGAATTTTAGAAGCATCTTCAGTAATAATAAATAAATTTTTCAATTGTAATCGATTAATCTTTTTTAAGATTTTATAAGCTACTGTTGGATATTTCTCGAGTGCAAAAAAAGTTTTGTGCGGATTATCTAAAGCCATTTGGGAAATCATTTCACCTTTTCCTGCTCCAATTTCTAAAATATTTTCATTTTCTAATGTAATAGGAAAATGTTTTATAAAATAAGGTGATTTTTCAAGTTCTCCAGATGCATTTTTATTGTGTCTTAATCTCATAGTAATATTAATTATAATCAAAGTCTAACAAAAAGAACAAAAACGCTGGTTTTTGTTCTTTATAACTTTATAAAAATATCTATTTTTTGTATTTAACACCAATAGCATTAAGCAATGGTACAAGGAAAAAGTTAAATGGTTTATTAAAGTGTGGTAAGAAGTAAACATCTGTTAAAGCAATTTCTGGTAATGTTAATCCTTTTTGAATTGCTAAAGCAAACATGAAAATTACTTCAGTGTGGTAGAATTTACCTCATGAACCAATTTGTACTCCAAGTAGTTTGTAAGTTGTTTTATCGTATGTAAGTTTAATTGCAACTTTATCATGTTCCTTCATAAATTCAGGACGATCATTATCAATGAAGTATTCTTCTGCTACATTAGTAAGTCCAAATCTTTCAGCTGATTTTTTAGTCATTCCTGTAGAAGCATAGTGGCAATCAAAAACATTAATAGCATTTGTTCCTACAACTCCAGGGAATGGAATATCAATTCCTGAAAGACTCATTGCAGCAACAAGTCCTGTTTTAACAGCATTTGTTGCAAGGGCAGCGTGACAATGTTGACCTGAAACTTGATTCATCATTGATGCTGAATCTCCAATTACGTAAATATCTTTATCAGATACTGATCTTTGGTATTGATCCACAAGTACAGCACCATTTGCTAATTTTTCAACATCTTCAAGAGCTTCAGTTCTTGGTTTAAATCCAATTGAAAGAATAACAAGATCAGCTTTATATTCACCTTTGTTAGTTACAACTGATGAAACATATTCTCCGTCTTTTGATTTAAATTCAACAACCGATTCTCCAAGTTGTAATTTAACTCCTGCTTCTTTCATACGTTTTTCCATAACGTCAGTAAACTCAGGGTCAAAGTAATTTGGAACTACTCTTTCTTGAAGGTCAATTAATGTAACATTTTTACCTTTAATATTGAAAGCTTCTACTAACTCAACTCCAATATATCCAGCTCCGACAATAACAACATCTTTAACATTTTTATCATTAGCTGCTTCTAAAATCTTTTCTGCATGTTGGAAAAGTTTTGAAAGCATAATGTTTTTGTATTCTCTTCCTTTAAAAGGAGGTTCAATTGGTCAAGTTCCTCCAGCAAAAACTAATTTATCGTAATTATCTGTAAATTCTTTACCTGTTGTTAAATCTTTAACTAAAACTTCTTTTTTGTGTCTGTCAATTTTTAACACTTCATGTTCAGTTTTTAAGTCAACATTATATTCTTCTCTTAAAATTTTTGGAGAAGAGTAAAATAATCCTTCAGGCGATGTAAATTCACCACCAACTCATAAAGCAATTCCACAACCTAAAAATGATGTATTAGTATTACGATCATAAACCACAACATTGTCTTGAGCCTTAATTGTTTGTAAAGTTCTTAAAAATGATGTTCCAGCGTGATTAGCTCCGACAACTAAAATTTTCATATTTATCCTTTCGAATATTTAATTTTTAATTAATTAATAATTTATATAATTATAGCAACATAATAGGTTTTTAATGCTGATTTTGAAAAATATTTCGGCATTTTTACCTAAAATAAAGGAAAAAATTATGAAAAAAATTAATCTAGGATACACTAACCAATCTTTTAGGGATAACGATCTTTTTATTCAAAAGAAAAAGTACAATCAATTCAATCATAAAATCGATTATAAGATTTTAGATTCATTAGGTTTTGTGCCTAAATTAATCGAAAATTCTTCGCAATGATTAAAATATCAATTTATTGATTCAGTAGATTTTGAATTTACTGATGAAGCCTTAATTCAAGTTGCTGATTATTTAAAAGCTTTGCATGAATCTGATTTAAAATTTCCTAAAACCAATCACGCTGCTAGAGTCAAAGAATATCGCAAAATTATTAAACAAAAAAATATTAAAATTGATATTTTAGATAAATATTACAAACGAATAAACACAATTTTAGCACAAATTAAAAATAATCGTCCTTTACATAATGATTTATTTAAAACCAATATGTTAATGGATCAAAATCAAAAATTGTGAATTGTTGATTGAGAATATGCTTCAATGGGTGATAAACATTTTGATTTAGCTTACTTTATAACTAGTAATAATTTGAATGAACATCAAGAAAAAGTATTTTTAAATCGATATGATTTATATTGAGAAGAATATTTACTTCAACATAAAATTTTTGTTTATTATCTAATCATTTTATGATTAAACGTTCAAGAAACAATGCCATTTGATGATAAACCTTTTTATGACTTAGTTGAACATAGTGTTCAAGTTTATGAAAACAAAAAGAAAAACAATCTCTTTAGAAGATAGTTTTTCTTTATAATTAAATTAATATGAACTTACTTAAAATAAAAACTCAAAACGCTTTATTTAAGCAAAGAATTTTGCCTGCTATTTTTTTATCAATTGGATTGATTGTTATTTTTATTATTTTTAGATTATCTTTTTATACTTTTTCTAATTTTAACTGAGGAAACTCTTCAAATATAGGACATATTTTTTTAAGAATAAGTTCATTAATTTTGTATGGAGTTTTTGGATTTTGAGCATTTTATGAATTAAGTTTTGCTTTTACTAAAAATAAAAATCATGCAATTATTTTAAGTCTTTTTCAACAAATTTCACTAATATTGGGAATTAATTACCTAAAATTTATTTTTGGAATTACCGTAATAGAAGATGATTTCAAACTTGTTTCTTTTTTATTTAACATTGTTTATAATGAGTGGATTTTTTATGTTATATTAGTGATGAATGCACTAATTTTTGCTCTTATTCGGCTTATTACAATTAAAGATATTAATTATGTAAGTTTATTCTTAAGAACACTTGTATATTTACTTGTTTCTTTCTTAATAGCTTCATTTTTTAGAGTTTTTGTATTTTTAATGTCCACTCATTCAGGATTATCTTATATTATTATTTTAAGTGCTGGTGCTATTGCTTCAGATATTGGAGCATTTTTTGTAGGAATAAAATTAGGTAATAAATATTTTAAAAATAAACTAGCTCCTACAATTAGTCCTAAAAAAACTTGAGAGGGTTTTATTGGTGGATTTATTTGCTCTTTTTTAGTTGTTTTTACTTTAATTATTTCTTTAAATTTTATTGATTTATCATCTCAAAAAAGTGATAAAAACTATTTTAATATTTTATTTACAGCAGTTCAAAAACCAGAAAATTCAGTATATTTATCCAGAACTTCTTTAGTTTTATTTACACTTTTCATTCCAATTATTTCAACAATTGGTGATTTATCATTCTCAATGATTAAACGTTGAAATGAAATAAAAGATTTTTCTAAGATTTTAAGAGGGCATGGGGGAATTCTAGATCGCATTGACAGTATAATTTTTGTATTTATATTTTTTTCACTAATAACTATTGTTTTTTAATCAAAATTTTAATAATTAAAAAGTATAAAAGGAGAAGAAATGAAAAATAAGGAATTTTATAGTGATATATCTTTTAATAATTTTGCAAAATACTCAAAATTAGGAGAACTTGAATCAATTCAAGATGCATATATTGCAAATAATCAAATTATTTTTAGCGACGACCAAAAAAGTGCATATTTAACAATTTGTTTTAAAACTATTCCTTCGGTTTCTGATTTTTCTTTGCTTAAACACAAAATTGAAGATTTTAAAGATTTAACGCTTCATGTAAATTTTTCTGTTGATGATTATTATCCTGAAGATCTTAAAATTAAAGATTACGTTTTTTATTTTCTTTTGCACGAACCTAAATTTGCTCAGATAGCACAAAATTATCAAAACCAGTCAATTCTTATTCTTAATCATCAAACCAGAAAATGAGTTTTTACTCATACTGATCCTGAAATGGAGACCACTTTTAATGAAATTATTGATTATTTAAAAGAAAAATTTAATAATCTTAATTTAAATAAAATAGATTTTGAAATTGAACTAAAAAAAATTGAAATTAAAAAAGAAATTGTCCCTGAAAGCTTTATTTTAGAACAAGAAAAAAAATTGCTCCAATCATCAAATTCAAACAACGATTCCTTTAATAAAAGTGTTTATAATGCTAAAAAAAATAAATATAACTCCAATAAATCAAATTATCAACAATTAAATATAAAAGATGTTCATTCGCTAATTGAAGTACCTCAAGATTATAATGTTGCAATTAAAGGTCAAATTTATAAAAGTGATTTTATTGACCGTAAAAACTTTTTCATTTATAAATACTGAATATCTGACTTAAAGGACGCCATTGAAGTTTCGTATTTTCAAAAAGAAAAATTATCTGATGATGGAATTTTTTCAGTTAATGATTGAGTTGAAGTTTATGGTTCTTTAAGTGAAAGTTTTGACAAAACGCAAAAAATTATTAAAGCAAAGCAAATTGTTAAAACCAAATCTTCTTTGGAAGCTAAAGTTGATAATGAACCTGTTAAACGTATCGAACTAAATGCTAAAACTAAAATGAACACTATGGATGGAATTATGAGTCCATCTCAAGTTATTGAAATAGCTAAAAATTTCGGACACAAAGCAGTAGGAATTTTTGACTTAAACGGTGTTCAAGCTTTTCCAGAATTTTATCAAGCTGCTAAAAAAGCTAAGATAAAACCAATTTATGGGGCTGCTTTTAATGTAATTCATAAAAATAATAAAGTTTTTTTAAATGACTTTGAAGATTTAAATTTAGATGATATTGAATATGTATCTTTTGACTTAGAAACGACTAATTTATCAGCTCGATTTGGTGAAATTATTGAATTTGGTGGCGTAATAATTAAAAATAAAACAATTATTGATGAATTTCAGTTTTTCCTAAAAGCTTCTGCTCCTATTTCGTCTTTTACCACTAGTTTAACTTCAATTACCAATAAAATGCTAGAAGATGAAGGGCTTTCGCAAATAGAGGGATTAAATAGAATTTATGAAATTTTAAATAATCGTTATGCAGTTGCTCACAACTGTAATTTTGATATGGGATTTATACAGCAAAAATTCATTGAATATAATATCCCAATCCCAAATACAACATTTATTGATGCTCTAGCTATTTCTCGTTTGCTTTTTCCGTGAAAAAGAAGACACACTCTTGGTGCTTTTTCTTCATATTTATCAATTGATTACAACGAAAGTGAAGCTCACCGTGCTGATTATGATGCTCGAGTATTGGCTAATACATGAATAGCTGCTATTGAGACATTAAAAAAATCAAATATTTTTACTTGTAAAGAATTATCTAACTTTCTTACTGATGGATTTTATTCTAACGTTCGTCCTGATGAAATAAGTATAATGGTTTTAAATCAAGAAGGTTTAAGAGAACTTTTCAAATTTGTAACTTTAGCTTTAACTAAACGTTACTTTGGTCGTGCAAAGCTTTTTTATGATGATTTAATTAAATCAAAAAACTTATTATTTGGATCAGGTGGAATTCGAAGCCCTTTAATTGATGCATATTTATTTGGTAGTGAATTTCAACAAAAAGAATTATTAAATTTATTTGATTACATTGAGGTTCCACATCCAAAAGCGTTTTTAAATCAAGTTTCAAAAAACGAGTTAACGATTTTACAAGTTCAAGAAGCACTTAAAAAACTTATTAAAGACGCAACAAATTTAGGGAAAACAGTAGTAGCTATTTCTGATGCTCGTTACGAAAGTGAACAAGACCAAATTTTTTATAAATCACTTGTTTATTCAATGGGAATTGGAGGGGCTCCACACTTTTTATTTAATAAATCCAAAGCTGAATCAGGAACTTTAACTGTTCCACAATTACACTTTTTAACTACTCGTGAAATGCTTGATGAATTTGCTTTTTTAGAAGATTTAAAACTAATTAAAGATATTGTTATTAATAATCCTAAAAAAATAGAGCAAATGGTAGATGATAATATTGAAGTTATCAAAAAAGATTTATACACTCCAAAATTTGATAATTCAAACCAAAAACTTTATGACCTAGTTTATAAAACTGCAAGAGAAAAATATGGAGAAAATCTCCCTAAAATTATTGAAGAAAGATTAGAAAAAGAAATTACTCCAATTATTAAATATGGTTATGATGTTATTTATTGGATTTCTAACCGTCTAATTCAAAAATGTGAGGATATGGGTTCAATTGCTGGAAGTAGGGGAAGTGTTGGGTCTTCGCTTGTAGCTACAATGGCGGGAATTACTGAAGTTAATCCACTTCCTCCGCATTATATCTGCGAAAAATGTAAGTATTTTGAATTAATTGAAAACAACCAAATTACATCTGGATATGATTTAGATGATAAAAATTGTCCAAAATGTGGAACCTTGTTAGATAAAGATGGACATTCAATTCCTTTTGAAACCTTTTTAGGATTTAATGCAGATAAAGTTCCTGATATTGATTTAAACTTTTCAGGAGATTATCAAGCTGAAATTCATAATGAAGTTAAACGTATTTTTGGAGAAAGCAACACATTAAGGGCCGGAACAATTTCAACTATTAAAGAAAAAACCGCTTTTGGTTATATTAAAAAAATTGAAGAAGAATATAAATTTGGCTATTCACGAAATTTTATTGATTTTTTATCTTCAAAAATCATTGGAGTAAAACGAACTACCGGACAACATCCTGGAGGAATAATTATTATTCCTAAAGAATTTCAAGTGGAGGATTTTACCCCAACTAATTATCCAGCTGATGATATTACAATTGATTGAAAAACAACCCATTTTGATTTCCATGCTATTCATGATAATGTTTTAAAACTCGATATTTTAGGACACCGTGATCCAACTGCAATTTTAATGCTTCAAAGAATTACTAATATTAACTTTCAAAAAGATATTCCTAAAAAAGATCCTCGAGTAATGTCTCTTTTTACTTCAACAAAGGAATTAAACATTTCTCCTTCACAAATTGGTGGAGAAGAAACAGGAGCAATTGGTTTACCTGAATTTGGAACAAACTTTGTACGTAGAATGCTTAAAGAAGCAAAACCTACAAGTTTTGCAGATCTAATTTCAGTATCAGGCCTTTCTCATGGTACTGATGTGTGAGCAAATAATGCTCAAAGTTTAATTAAAAATAAAGACTTTTCTCTTAGAGATGTAATTTGTTGTAGGGATGATATTTTATATTATCTAAAAAGTAAAGGTGTTGATGCTCTTTATTCATTTAAAATCATGGAGAAAGTTCGTAAAGGTAAAGGTTTAACTGATGAAGAAGTTGCAGAATTACAAAAAAACAATATACCTGATTGATACATTGAGAGTATGCAAAAAATTAAATATATGTTCCCTAAAGCCCACGCTGCAGCATATGTTCTTATGGCTTGAAGAATTGCGTGATTTAAGCTTTATTATCCACTTGAATATTACGCAACCTTCTTGACAATTAGGGTAGATGAATTTGATATTGAAACAATTGTAAATGATCATGGAGCTATTAAAACCAATAATAAAATTAATGAAATTAACAAACTACCTAATAAATCTGTTTTAGATGATGCATTATTAACAACTCTTGAATCAGTGCGAGAATTATATGCGAGGGGATTTTCAATTGATAATATTAATTTAGAAAAATCTCTTGAAAAAGAATGAGTAATTGATAAAAAAGAAAACAAACTCATTCCACCATTTTCATCTGTAAAGGGACTTGGTGAATCGGTTGCAAAACGGATTATTCAAGCTCGAAATGAAAGAGAATTTCTTTCTAAAGAAGATTTTGCAAAACGAACTTCAATTAACAAAACACTTTTAGATACTCTAAATAATCTTGGTGTACTAAGTAATTTAGATGATACTGATCAAATGAAATTATTTTAAAAAATAAAAACCATTTTCTTTTGCTACATTTTTAGCTTGAAAATGGTTTTTTATTAATATTAAATATTTGATTTTAGAATTTTTGTTTTGCTAAATTTATTGTAAATTTTTAAAAATTCCTGTTTTACTTTTTCAAAATTTAAAATTAAATTAGTAACAATATTTAAAACAAAAATATTAAACATTATTATTCACATGTACGCAAAAGCTTTATTAAACTCAATCACTCTTCCGTTTAAGTAAATAAATAATTTTCCTCCAATGAAAAATTCTCTTTCAGATAAGGAACTATATAAAATAATACTTCGAAACATAATTTCCATGTAAATTGTAAATAAAGTCATTAAATCTTTCTTTAAATAAGGTAAAACATAATGTTTGTAAATTTTAAATTTTCCTCATCCAATTAGTTTAAGATTTTTAAATTTAGAAGCATCAATTTTATTAACAGAATCAGATAGTTGTTTTAAAATTGAACCACAACTATGAAAGGCTAAAATGATTAAAATTAGTGTTGAACTCGAATTAAATAAAGGACTAAAAACAAAGAAAACTATAATTGATGGAACACTTCGAAATACAATAAGTCAAAATTTAGTTAATGTAATCGTGTATTTACTATTTTGATTCTCAATTAAAAAAGGAAGGAAAAATAAAACTAAGACAAATAAAATTATAAGTGTAAAAAATGTGTGAATTCAAATTTGCAATGATTGAATAATAGGATTAAATTCTATTGAAAAACTACTTAAATTAAAAACGGAAAAATCAGGTTTAAAAAAATTATTTGTATATGAAAGGAAAAAATTGTTTTTAAAAATTGAATAATTCAATGAGAAAAATATATATATGCTAAAAATAATTAAAAATAACAATAGAATTAATTTAAATATCTTTTGTCAGTTAATTTGAATTCATTTTAGAAAATTATTTCTTGAAATTTTTATGAAAGGAAGGTGTTTTAAAACAAAATTTCTAAATAAATAATCTCCTAACTCTAAAGACAAAATAAATAAAATTAAAATTAATAAAGGTATTCCGAGTTGTTCAATATTAGTTCCAGCATTTTGTGCTGCATGGTTAGTTAAAAGTCCAATTCCAATTAGTCCAAAATTTGAAAGTAAGGATGCTCATCGTATATTAGATTCAAAAGAGTATAACAACAATCCAATTATTTTATTATCAATTCGTGGATAAATTTCTCTAAAAAATGAACGAATTTTACTATTTCCCATTCGAATTGATAAATAATAGAATTTTGTATCAACAGTTTTAAAAACTTCAACAAAATATTTATGTAATCATAATCATGAAAATCAAAAATAAGCAAGTAACAAAATTGTATCAGCAGATTCTAAAGTATTTTTAAAAATTAAAATAAACACAATTTCTGGTACTGCACGAAGAAAAAATAAAATAAATTTAAATATATTACAAATAATTTTATTATTAAATTGATCACTACTAAAAAACGAAGTAATCAGTGCAATAACAAAACCTACAAAAGTTCCTGCGATAACATATTTAATATTTATAAATAAAAATTGTAATGATTTTATTCATAAATTCCCACCAGTTTCAAAGGTGCTTACAGAACTAAAGGTAAATATTTTTTTAAAGTTTCTTAAAAAAATATCACTTCCATCAGGAAAATTTAGCGAAAAGTCGTAAAAATAAAAAATTAATATTATAAAAATAATTAAAGTTATTCAAAAAATATAAATTCAGCTTTTTTTAATTTTTCAACCAGTTGAAATTCCATCAATGGTTATTTGATATTGAAAAAAAGATCTAAGTTTGTTATTTTTCATTTTAAATTAATTTAACTAAAGTGTTAAAAGTTAAATTATCCTTTTTAATTAAGGAAATTTTTTGATTTTTTATAATCAAAAAATAATCAAAATATTTATAAGCTAATTTTAAATCGTGAATAATTACAAGAACAGATATTTTTTCAATCTGGTTAACTTTTTTGATATCTTCAATAACTTTTTGAGACATTTCATAATCTAAATTTGAAGTAGGTTCATCAGCAATAAGAAGTTGTGATCTTTGAATAATTGCTTTACAAAGTTCAACTCGCTGTTTTTCTCCACCACTAAGAGTTTCAACTCTTTGAAATGCTTTTTGTAAAATATTAAGCTTGTTAAGAGTTTCAAAAAGAAACTCTTCATCTTTTTTAGTGAGTAAACTAAGTAATTTATAAAATCAATTTTTATAATTTCTAAATGATCTTTTAACATTGCTATAAACACTATCTCCTTGAATTAAATTAGGTTCTTGAGTCATATAAGCAACATTAGAAATTAACCTTTTTCAATTGTTTTTTGTGGTTTTAATGTTTTGATTAAACAAATAAATATCACCACTTTCAATAGGGATTCCTTTTAAAATACAATTAACTAAAGTAGTTTTTCCAGCTCCGGATTTACCAACAATTGCGATCATTTTTTCTTTTGGAAGTGATAGATTAATGTTCTTAAAAAAATCTTCATTTTTAAAACTTACTTTAACATTTTTAAATTCAACAATATTATTCATAAATATTTTTTAGTGTTTTAATGTTATCTTTTAATTTTTGATCATTTAAAGGAATAAATTTGTTAAATCCAGAAAATGTACCATATGTATTTTCTGAATTTTGCAATTTAGCTAATGCTTGAGCAAAAATTTCTTTTTGAGCTTCAGGCATTCTTTTACGTGCTAATACTGCATCATAAAATAAAGGGCCAACCATTGTAAGATATCTTATCTGTTCTTCTGGATAATTAGTTGGTTTGAAATTATAGGTTTTTTCAGCAGAATCAGGATTTCATGTCGGAGGTGTTCAGTTAAAAACTCCATCATAATCAAAAGCTATTTTATAAGTTTTTCCTGAGCTAGTTTTAATCCCTAAATTAACTGCAGGGTCTTTCCCTGCTGAAACAAAACTATTATCATTGCTTAAATATTCAAAAATTTCATTGTAGGTTTTTCCAAAATTTTTAGCAATGATTGACACCGGAACAATAAATTTAGAAAGAGAGGTTTTTTTATTAAATAAAATGCCAAAACTTTTAAAAGTATCTCAATCTTTTTCAAGTCATGATTTCTTAATTTGTTCTCTTTCTTGAGAGGTCCCTGAAATTAAAATTGAACCGTAAAAATTTTCAGTATATTGATCATTTTTATAAAAGACTCCATATTTTGAACCATCTCACATCATTTGAGTCTCTTTTCCAATTCAATCAAGTGGGTAAGAACCAAATCTAGAATCTTCAAGTTGTAATTTATTTGCTTGTTGAGCCATTAAATATAAAGGATCCTGTTCTTTTTTATCTTGAAATTTTGCAGTAACTTCTGGAGTTCACAAAAATTTTAATGTTTGAGTTTGTGCAACAGAAGGAAGTAATTCATCATTATTTTTTTTACTTATATCTGAATAACTCATAATAGCAAAATCATTATCAACATTATTTGCTAAAAATTTTTGATACAAATCTCCGCTAGATTGTGCATATTCTAGTTTTATCGAAACATCAGGATTATTTTTCAATGAAGAATTTTGGTTTTTGATTTCATTGAAATATTTAGTTAATGTTTTTTCAAACTGAGTTTTCATTTCCTCTGTGTACCCTTTATTGGGTTGAGGAACATAAAATTTAATATCAGTATCTCATTGATTTTCTTCTTTTTCAGAGAAGCAAGAAACACTTAAAAATGGTCCAATAAATAATGAACCTACTAAAATTAGTTTAATTTTTTTAAAAAATTTAGTCATAAAAAAACTCCTTTAGTAAGGGGTTTATACTGAAAAATAACTTTAAATTAAAAAAATTTTTTTAACTTAGCTACGCAAGCATTACCTTGATCAGCTTAGGTATTTCTCAGTCTACAAATGTAGACACCCTCGTTAATAACAACCTATATTATATTTAATAATTATTAAATGTGTAAATATTTTTATATTTTTAAGTTTTTTTTTTTTTTTTTTTGAAGTGTAAAATAATAATACATTAATTATTTAAATAATAAGAAAGGATGATATGAATACAAAATTATTAATACAAAAAGAACAACAACATATTCGAAAATATAATGTACTATCTTTAGCTTTTATAGCTATTATTCTTTTGTCACTATTAATTTTTTTCATTGCAATTGGAATTAATATTGGAGTTTTATTTGCTACTTTCGCTTCTCAAGGTCCAGGAGTAAATACATATGCTCTTTCAATTGGATTGGTTGTATTTGGATTTATTTTATTTATTACTATTTTAGCTTTGTTTATTGGTTTAATAATTCTTAATATAATGGCAGCTATTAAATATAAAAGTATCGAAAAAATATTACAAGTTTCAGAAATGGATAATTCACAAAAACAACTATTTGCTAGCTCATATAAAATTAAATTTATTATTTCATTAACATTTGCAGTAGCTTTAGCTTTGTTAATGTTTCTTTCAGCGTTTTTTGGTTTCTTTATTTTAATAATTTTTATATTATTAATAGTAATGTTTTTTATCCAATTGTTTGTGCTATTAAAAGATAAATTTAAAGTTGAATTTATTCAAAATGATTAAGCAAAAAACTCACTTTTGTGAGTTTTTCTTTGCTTTTTTACAAATATTAATCTTCGTCTTTATTTTGAATATTTCTACGTTTAATAATTTCATCAGAAATATTTTTTGGAGTTTTTTCATAATGATCAAATTGCATTTGGTATGTTCCACGTCCACTTGTCATTGATCTAAGTTCTGTTGAGTAACCAAACATTTCTGAAAGAGGAACAGCTGCCCTAACAATTGTAGCTCCATCATTTCTTTGTTCTTGGTCATTAACAAGTCCTCTTCTACGCGAAAGGTCTCCAATAACATCTCCGATGTGATCGCTAGGAACAACAACAGCAACATCCATAATAGGTTCAAGCAAAACTGTTCCAATGGCGTCTTTAGCTTTAGTAAGAGCTTTAGAAGCTGCGATTTTATAAGCAAGTTCTGAAGAGTCAACATCATGGTATGAACCATCAAATAAAGTAGCTTTAATATCAATCATTGGGTATCCAGCTAAAATACCAGCAGCCATTTTATCTTCAAGTCCTTTTTGAATTGGTTTGATATATTCTTTAGGAATTTTTCCACCAACAATTTTATCAACAAATTCAAAACCAGCATCTGGATTTGGTTCAAACTTAAGTCATACGTGTCCGTATTGTCCTTTACCTCCAGATTGTTTAATGTGTTTACCTTCAACTTCTGCGGTTTTAGTAATTGTTTCACGATATGAAACTTGTGGGGCTCCAACTTTTACTTGAACACCAAATTCACGTCTTAAACGATCAACAATAATATCGAGGTGTAATTCTCCCATTCCTGCAATAATTGTTTGACCAGTTTCTTCGTCAGTGTATGTTCTAAATGTTGGGTCTTCAGCTGCAAGTTTTTGTAATCCTAAAGATAATTTTTCAGTTGCTGCTTTTGATTCTGGTTCAAGAGCTTGCGAAATAACTGGTTCTGGAAATACCATTTTTTCAAGAACAATTTTTTGTGATTTTTCTGATATTAAAGTATCACCAGTGGTTGTTGATTTAAGTCCAACAGCAGCAGCAATATCTCCAGCACGACATTCATCAATTTCAACACGGTTATTTGCGTGCATTTGTAAAATCCGACCAATACGTTCTTTTTGTTCTTTAGTTGAATTATAAACATAACTTCCTTTGTTTAAAACTCCACGATATACACGGAAAAAGGTTAATGTTCCAACAAATGGATCGGTCATAACTTTAAACGCTAAAGCAGCAAAATCAGCATCATCTGTTGCTAAAACATCTACTTGATTTTCACCTTCATAAGCTTTAATAGGTGGGATATCAAGAGGTGAGGGTAAATAATCAACTACTGCGTCAATCATTTTCTTAACACCTTTGTTTTTAAATGATGTTCCACAAACTACAGGGAAAAATTCTGAAGTTAAAGTTGCTTTACGAATGGCTTCTTTAAATGAAGCCTCATCTAATTCTCCACCTTCAAGAACAATCATCATTGTTTCTTCATCAAAATTAGCTACTGCTTCAAGAAGTTCTTGTCTTTTTTCTTTTGCAATATCTAATAAATCAGCTGGAATTTCAGTTGGGAACTCTTCTTCTTGAGCTTCTCCATTATAAGTAGTTGCTTTCATGGTAACTAAATCAATAATCCCATTAAAATCAGATTCAGCTCCAATAGGTCATTGAATTGCAACCGCATTTCCTCCAAGTCTGGTTTTAACTGATTCAATTGATTTTGCAAAATCAGCTCCAGCTTTGTCCATTTTATTTACATACACAATCCGAGGAACTTTGTAATTAGTTGCTTGCCTTCAAACTGTTTCAGTTTGAGGTTCAACTCCCGATTGAGCGTCAAGCACTGCAACAGCTCCATCTAAAACACGTAATGAACGTTCTACCTCAACAGTAAAGTCAACGTGTCCTGGTGTGTCAATAACGTTAATTCTTTTACCTTTTCAAAAAGCTGTTGTAGCAGCTGAAGTAATAGTAATACCACGTTCTTGTTCTTGGGCCATTCAGTCCATTTGCGAAGCACCATCATGTGTTTCACCAATTTTATGAATTTTACCTGTGTGGAATAAAATTCTTTCTGTTGTTGTTGTTTTACCTGCATCAATGTGGGCCATAATACCGATGTTACGGTAATCTTTTAATTCGTAATCTCTTGCCATAATAAACTAATTATATATGAATGATCTCATTATCATCTAAAGTGAGCAAAAGCACGGTTAGCTTCGGCCATTTTATGAGTATCTTCACGTTTTTTAATAGCTCCCCCTGTTTTATTTGATGCATCGATAATTTCGTTTGCTAAACGAATATCCATAGTTTTTTCATTTCTTGAACGAGCGTAATTAACAAGTCATCTAAGAGCAAGTGTTTTCTTTCTACGCGGAGAAACTTCAGTAGGAACTTGGTAGTTTGTTCCCCCGATTCTTCTAGTTCTAATTTCAAGTTGTGGAGTAATATTTTCAACAGCTTGTAAAAACACTTCCATTGGGTCTTTTTGAGTTTTTTCTTTAACAATTTCAAATGCTGAATATAAAATATCTTGAGCAATTGATTTTTTTCCGTCAAGCATAATAGTGTTAATTAATTTTGTAACAATTACAGAATTAAAAACTGGGTCTGCAAGTACTTCACGGATAGGTGCACTTTTTTTTCTTGACATATTGTCCTCCTAATTTTTGATTCATTTAATAATAAATATATTTAAGTAAAATTAATTTAAACTATTTTGCTTTTTCTTTTTTAGCTCCGTATAAACTACGTCCTTGTTTACGTTTTGCTACTCCAGCAGCATCCTGAGTCCCACGAACAATATGGTATCTAACCCCAGGTAAGTCTTTAACACGACCTCCACGAATTAACACAACAGAGTGTTCTTGAAGATTATGTCCTTCTCCTGGAATATAAGCAGTAACTTCCATCCCGTTTGATAATTTAACACGAGCATATTTACGTAATGCTGAGTTAGGTTTTTTAGGTGTCATTGTTGCAACACGAGTACATACACCACGTTTAAATGGTGAAGCCATTTTTTTAGCTTTTTTAATAAGTGAGTTGTAACTTAAGCTTAAAGCAGGTGCATTTTGCTTTTTCTCTTTAGAAACACGACCACTTGTAACTAATTGGTTTGTTGTTGGCATTTAAGCTTCCTTTCTATATTTTAATTTAATTTTGACATACGTAAGTTATGAGATTATTATACATTAAAACGTGTCTCTGGTGTATCATATTTTTAATTATTTTTTTCTTTTTAAAACTATCTTATAAGATTTAAATATCTTCTTAAAATTTTTAATTTTTCTTTAGTGTATGGATATTTTTTAAATCTGATAAATCAATCTTTTTTAACTTTTAAATAAGCAGTTTTAAAGCTAAAAAGTTCCACTGAAGCTCATCCATGATATTTTCCGGTTCCGCTTTGTTTATATCCACCGAAATTAAGTTCCGAATCTCCAACTAAATCAATAGTTCCATTAACCATTAAATTGCCACTATTGATTTTTTTAATAAATTCAATTTCTTCCTTATTTTGTGTAAATAAGTAAATCATTAGCGGATTTGGGTTTTGATTGATTATATCAATTATTTCATTGTTATTTTTATAAGTTTTTGCATAAAGAATTGGACCCATTATTTCTTCAAAAGCTAATTTTGAGTTTAAATTTAAGCTTTTTAAATAGCAAAAAGGAATTTTTTGTTTTGTTTCAATAAAATTTTCTAAAGATATTTGACTTTTAACTTCATTAACTAAATCTTCAAATCTTTTCTTACTTAAAATTTTGCTAATTTTATCATCCTTATCTATAAGATCAAGCTTTAATTTTTTAATCTCTTCGATAAACAACTTATCAAATTGTTCTTTAATTTCTTCGTGAATAATTAAATAATCTGGTGCAACACAAGTTTGTCCACTATTTAAAATCTTTCCGTATAAAATCTGTTCAATACTTTTATTTAATTTTGCATCTTTAGTAATAATAACAGGGGATTTTCCACCCATTTCCAAACAATAAGGAATATTTAATTCAAAAGCTCTTCTACGAACTTTTTCTCCATTTACATTTCCACCAGTAAAAAAGATAAAATCTCATTTATCATAAGTTAAAGAATCTTCAAAATTATTTGTTTGTAAAATACTTATATTTTCAAATTCTGATGTAATTTTCTCAATTACATTATTAATATTTGGAGTAAAAGGATGTAAAGATAAATATACACTATTTCCTGTTGCAAAAGCACCAATTAAAGGGTTTAAAGTTAAATTAAAAGGATAATTTCATGCACTAAAAATAAGAACTTTTCCAAGTGGTTTATAAAAATGACCTTTTTGTGAAAAAAGGTTATTTGAAATAGTTTTGAGATTTTTAAATTTAGTGATTTTTTTAGCATTTTTGATAAAAAAATTCAATTCTTTATAAACAGGATAAAGTTCGCTCATTATAACTTCATGTTCACTTTTGTTTAAATCCTCTTTAAGTGCTTTAATGATCTCTTGTTCATATTTGCTTATTTTATTTTTTAAATCAATAAGTTGATTTTTTAACAAATTTTCCATATTTTTCCTTTAAGTGATATTTAAATATATTTCACATTGATATTAATTTATCAAGAAATATATTAATAAAAAATAAAAATGCTATTCAAAATAACACATAAATTAAGCTTCACGAAACTGATATATTTTGATTAAATAAACTAATTGGGTTAAGCGATAAATTTGTTGCTTCACCTACTGTTCCGGCATATAATGAATGTCTTGCAATTTGTAATAAGTGTGTAGTTGGTATAATTGAACAAAATGCTCTTAATCATCCTGGATAATAATATAAATGAATAAAAGTACCAATAAAATATCCACCAAATAAAATTAGCACAACATTAATTGCTTGTCATATGTTAATTGATTTTAAACGTGATAAAACTATCGGAAAAAATAATGAAGCAAATAAAGAGCTAGAAATTGTTAATAATAAAGTAAAAGACATGGTACTTAAATTTAAAACATTAATAGTTTGTGCATCAAATAAAGCTTTAGTAGCTTCATTTGATGCTGAGGTATAAATGTTTTCTAAATTTTTTAAAATTTCATCAGCATTATTTCCGTATTGTGCTGATAATTCAGGGATTTGTTTAATATATTTTATTAAAGACGCTACTGAATCAATAGTTTCTGAAGCAATGCTTTTTAAATTTTGATTATTTCGATTAAATGATTCTAATTCAGTTGCATCAAAAGCTAATGTAATAACTATAAAGATCAAATAAATAAAAACTGCAGTAATAAAATTAATTAAAAAATTAAACAAAAAATAACTATATCTAATTTTTCAATGTTTAATTGGAGTAATTTTAATATCATTAACTGCATTATTAAAATTATCTTGAATTTGAATAACAGTTAAAGTGGCTCCATTAATAATGGTTATTAAAAAAAGAAGTCCAGTTCCTACTTGGAAATTAGTTGCAGTTAAAAGTGACTTCGATCCTCTTTTAACTGCAACAAAATCTAAAATTAACAAAAGAACTGTAAAAATAAAAATCGGAACAAAAACACTAAATAAAAAACGAAATTTTTGATTTCACAATGAAATAAATTGTCTTCTAAATAAGATATAAGTACTCATATTTTCCTTAATTATTAATTATCGATAAAAAGACATCGTCCATGTCTCCTTTAATTACTTCAATATCACTAAAATTTTGTTGATGAAGCAAAAGATATTCTTTTATTTCCTTGGTATTTTTAAAATTAATTAAGTAGCAATTGTTTTTAAAAATAAATTCTTTATTGGTTTTTTGGATATATTTTTCCAGTGAATTGCTTTTTTTAGAATAAATTTTTAATGTTGCATTGGTGTATCTATTTTTTAAATCAGCAACTGTACCTTGAGCAACAATTTCTCCTTTATTAAGAACAATAATATTATCACAATTGCTAGCTTCTTCCATGTAATGAGTGGTTAAAATGATAGTGAGATGATTTTGTTTTCGTAAATTATTTAATATTTTTCACACTAGTTTACGTGAGTTTGGATCTAAACCTGTTGTTGGTTCATCTAAAAATAAAATACTTGGAGAATGAACTAATGCTCGAGCAATATCAACTCTTCTTTTTTGTCCACCCGAAAGATCTTTATAAAATTTGTTTTTAGTATCATCTAATTCAAATAATTCAATTATTTGGGCAACTTTTTCTTTGATTTTTTTCTTTTTATCTTTAAAGTACAAATAAGCTTTTTCATATAAAATTTCTTTAACTGATAGATAATTATCTAAAATCGATTCTTGAAAAACAACACCTATTTGACTACGAATATATTCTGGATAATCATTAATATTTTTATTATTTATAAAAACATTACCTGAATCTGGTTTAATAAGACCTAAAATAATATTTAATGTTGTAGTTTTTCCTGCCCCATTTATTCCTAAAAAACCAAAAAGTTCACCTTTTTTTACATTAAAGGTTAAGTTATTTAAAGCCTTATATTTTCCGAAATTTTTATTTAAATTATTAATTGATAGAATATTTTCTTTTTCATTGTCGTACATATTACTTTATTATTATATTTAATAATTTTTAACTTATTCAAAAAATATCCACAACTAATTAAAAGGTATTTAATTATTAATTAAATTTAATTAATATTCACATTTTACAGGTTTATAGGTTGTGAATAAAACTGTGAATAACTTTAATTTATAAAAGTAATTCACAATAGTTTTAAAATATTTCTAATAAACAAATAAAATTTAAAACATGAAAGAGTTAATCAGAGAAAATTCAGCTTATAGTGAATTAGATTTAAAAATTTTAACTGAGCAATTTAAAGAAAATTTAGTTAATAAAGTTGATAATCTTTGATATTCTGTTTTTTTTGAAAAAATGCAGGTAATTAAATGTGAAAAAAAACACATTATTTTTAGTAATTTAGAGGTTCAAAATTATTATTTAGATAAATACAAAAACGAGTGTACTCAAGCACTAGAATCAGCGGTAAAAGAGATTTTAGGAGATCAGTATGTTTGAGATTTTATTAACACTAACTTAGAAGAACATAAAAAACATCTTCAAGAAACTAAAGTTAATCAAAAAAGAATTAAAGAAGCTATTAAAATTCAAATTCAAAACGAAGAGATTAACACTCGATTAACCTTTGCAAACTACGTTGAAAGTGATTTTAACAAGGAAGCATTAAGAATTTTTAAAAGTGTTGTTGAACAAGACACCGGAGTTAATGTTTTATATTTATCAGGTAAATCAGGTCTTGGAAAAACTCATTTACTTTCTGCACTAATAAACGAATTTAAAAGTACCAAAAAATCAACTTCATGTATTTACATTAGTCCTTTTAATTTTTCTACTTATATTTCAAATTTAATCAAAGAAAACGATCAAGATAAAATCTCAAAAATACTAAAATACTACTCAAATGTGGATTTAATTGTTTTTGATGATTTCCAAATTTTTGCAGAAGGTAAAAAAATCGCAACCAAAAACTTTCTTTTTAACGTTATTGATAAACGAATGATGCTTAGTAAATTAACTGTTTTTGCTTCTGAATTTGAAATTAAAGATATTACTCCTTTATTTGAAGAACGGCTAATAACTCGCTTACGCTCAGGAATTCAAACTAAAATCCATAAACCGAACAAAAATGATTTTAAGAAAATTTTTGTAGAGATTTTAGAAAAAGAAGACGATTTAAAAATTGATGTTTTTGATGAAGAAAGTGTTAATTACATCATTAATGGTCATTCAGATTCAATTCGTGGACTAATGGGTGCGATTACTAAATTAAAATTCTTTAAAAAAGAGATTTTAAATAGCGATTATGTCTTTAATGTTGTTAAAAACGCTTTTAAAGATTTTGTAACTCCAAATAAAAAAATAACTCCAGAGGAAATTATTGAACGGGTTTGCAAATATTATAAAATTACTTCTTCTGAAATTTATTCAAAAACCAGAAAAAGCGAAATTGTAATTGCTCGGCACATGGTTATTAATTTAATTAACATTATTTTAAATTATTCCTCAACTAAAATTGGTCATATACTTAAGAAAGACCACACTACTATTTTAAATGCTATTAAAAAATTCGAAAAAGAAACAAAAGATATGTCTTCAGTTAAACGAACTTTCGATACGTTAAAAGCAGAGATAGAAAATAACTAAGAAATTATTCACAAAATAAAATAATAGAAAAAGCTTATTTTTAACTGATTTTTTAGAAAAAATTAGCTTTTTTATTAGTTATTCACAAATTCACAACACATAATATTTATATATATTTAATAAGGAAAAATATGAAATTTACAATACAAAAAAATAAAATTGAATCTATTGTAGAATTTTTAAGTTTATATATCGATTCAACTGATTCTTTTATGCCTTTTAGATGCTTATACTTTAAAATAAATTCCGATTACTTAACAATAACTGCTCAATCTTCTACTATTTCAGCTCGTAAAAAAATTAAAATAGATGAAAATATTATTAAACTTGAAGAAGTTGGTAAAACTTTAATCAATGCTTCGATTTTAAAAAACATTATTAAAAAATTCAATAAATATGTAACTTTTAAATCAAACGAAAATACAATTGATATTTATGAAGGAACAACAAAATTTACTTTAACCAAAATTGATTCAAATCAATATCCTCAAATCGATTTTAATGATCAAGATAACAGAACCGAAGTTAATTCTCAGCAACTTGAAAAAACTATCAATAATGCTTCAATAGCTGCAAGCATGTCTAATGATAAATTAAATGCTTTAGTTTATAAATGTATTAATGTAAGTAGCGATGGTGAAAATAATATTCGTTTTGTTTCAACTGATTCATATCGTTTAAGCACTGAAAGTATCAAAGTTTCAAAACCTGTTGAACTTAATCTGACAATTGATGCGAAGAATCTTAAAAAAATTGTTACAAAAGATGCTGATAAAAATATCTTTATGTTTTTTAATTCTTCAAAATTTGGAATTTCTTATACAGATACAGTAGTTCAAACTTTAACAACCAATTTAAATTACATGGATATATGAAATCTATTTAATTTCGATGTATCGCGAACCATAAAAATTGATAAACAAGAATTTTTAAGATTAATTAATAAAGCATTATTTTATTCTTCGGAAAAATCAAGAAGATTACAATTTTCTTTTACTCAAAAAGAAGTTAAAGTTGTTTATGAAGTTCCTGAAATTGGAATTGGAGAGGCTCAAACAAATAATTATAAATTAGAAGGTCCTAATTTAGATATTGATTTAGATTTTCAATATATTAAAGACGCAATTTCAGTTTTAGAAAATGGAATAATTAATATTTTTATTAGTTCAAGAGAAGATCGTTTACTGATTGTATCGGAAAATAGTGCATATAATAAACAATTAGTAACACCATTAAGAAGGATTTAGGAGACATTTATGGTAGTAAAAATTAAAGGTGATTCAATTAAATTAAGTCAATTTTTAAAGAAAATTCAAGAAACTCAAACAGGTGGGCAATCAAAATTTTTCATTAAAAATAACGATATTAAAATTAATGGTCAAGTTCCGCAAGGAAGATCTTCAAAAATTAAACCAGGGGACATTGTGTGGGTAAATGATACCTTAATTAAAGTCCTTTCGGAGGATTAATTTATTACTTTAAAAAAGCTCTTATATTAAATAAAATTTAATATAATGTAAAAATATTATGAGCTCACAAAAATTAAAAGGCAGTTTTGTTAAGTTTTTAAAAGGTGGAAAAGGCTCAAATTGAGCTCTTTTAATGTTTAAACCAGATAATGGAAGCAAAACTATTGTTTTATATGCTCGCAACAATGTACCAAATTTATATGTTCAATATGAAATAAGTTTTAAAAGTAATTCAAAATATAGTCATAATAAACTTTTAGAATCATACATCCCAATTGCTAATACTCAAGATATTAATTGAGAAGAATACTTTTTTAAGCATGTTCCTTCAATTGGTAAAACTACTGCAAAAAAAGTTAATGAAAAATGAGGGAATGAGATTTTTAATTTAGTCAAAGACACTAAACAAAATTATGCTGAATTAAGTGAAATTTTATCTGATAGACAAATTGAATCTTTTAAAAATTATTATGAACAAAATACTCATCAAGTTGATTCGTTAATGATTTTAAATTCTGAAAATGATATTAAGTTTTTTTATTCAAACAGCATGCAAAGCTTCTATGAAAAATTACTTAATTTAATTAAAACTAAAGAATCTTTTATTGAAATGTTTCAAGTTAAATCTCCCTATAGTTTATATTTTGATTATGAATTGGATTTAAGTGATGTTGATCGCTTTGCGTTATTACTAGATTCAACATATCAAAATGATAAAAATCAATTTAGTAACGATCGTTTTGAAGCGTATGTAGATTTTTTGCTTAAAGACAAAGAAAGCAATAATTCAACTTTAATTAATATAGCAGAAGTAGCAAAAGATGTTGCTGGAATACTAAATTTTGAAAAAGAAGATATTATTGAACGTTTTAAATTTTTAATCGCTCACAAAAAAGTGCGTTTTCGTCAAGTTGGGGAAATTTCTTATTTGACTAGAAATTCTACTTATGAAAAAGAAAAGTTAATTTTAAGCAAGATAACTCAAATAAATTCAAAAAAATCAATGAATTTAAATTGCAATATTTCAGAAGAATTTAATACTTTAAGTAATGAGCAAAAGGATGCATTTTTAAATTTTTTGAATTTTAATATTTCAGTTGTTTCTGGCGGACCTGGAACTGGAAAAAGTTATTTAATTAAATTCATTAATAAAACATTACAAGAAAATGGACTGGAAAATCTTAAAGACTATTACATTTTAACCCCCACAGGAAGAGCAAGTAGTAACATTTCTCTTAAAATTAATGAACAGTGCAAAACAATTCATAGTATGCTAAGAATTGATAAAAATGAGCGTGGAATCAATGAAGAAACTTTAGAAGCTTTAAAAGAAGTTAAAGTAGTTGTAGTTGATGAGTTTTCGATGGTTAATGTTAATATTTTTTCTAAATTACTTTCATCATGTCCAAATTTAGAAAAAATAATTTTAATTGGTGATGTTGAACAACTTCCGGCAATTGGACCAGGAAATTTGCTTGAAGAAATTATTAGTTTTAATTTAGCTAAGACAACCTTTTTAGAAAAAAACTTTCGAACTGAATCTAAAGAAATTGTTCAACACTTTAGTGCAATTAAATATAATCAGCTTCCTGTATTTAAAAAATCAATTGTGGATTTATATCAATTTAATAGCAATACATTTTTAAGTGATATTACAAATTTATTTTTAGAAGAAGTTAAAAAATTTAGTTTAGATAATGTAATTTTACTTGCACCTTCATATAAAGGGAGTGTTGGAATTACTAATTTAAATAATGAAATTCAAAAACAACTTAATCCAAATAGTGAAATTATCTATACAATTAAAAAGTTTCAAGATGAAATTAACTTTAAAATTGGCGATCGGGTAATTCAACTTGAAAATCGAGTTGCTGATGATATTTATAATGGAGATATTGGTTATATTAAAGGTTTAATTATTGATAATAATAAAAAAACCAAAACCATTGTAGTAGAATTTAAACGCAATGCAAATGTTATTAATGTTAAATATTCAGAAATGGAATTTAGAGAGCAAATTAACTTAGCTTATGCTATTACTGTTCATAAATTTCAAGGTTCAGAAACTGATAGTGTTATTTTCGCAATTAATCCACAATATAAATTTATGACAACTAAAAAATTAATTTATACTGCTACTTCTCGAGCGATTAGACATTTAAGTATTGCGACAAATGTTAATTGCGATTATTTAGAGATTTTAGTTGAAAATAGTGCAAATAAGGAAAATATTTTAACTAATTTCAGATATATTTTGCAAGGAGAATAATGAAACTAATTGTCGGATTAGGAAATCCTGGAATGGAATATAAATACACAAGACATAATGCTGGATTTTTAGTAATTGATCGTATTTGTGAAAAGTTAAAAATTTCTTTAAATAAAACTAAATTCAATGGCGAATTTATTAAACTTGATAATGTCGTAATTGCTAAACCTCTTACTTATATGAATAATTCTGGAGACTTTGTGTCTCAGCTAGCTAATTATTTTAATGTTAGTTCGGATGATATTTTAGTTATTCACGATGAAAAAGACTTTCCTTTAGGAAAATCAAGCATAAAAATAGGCGGTAGCGGTGGAAGTCACAATGGAGTAATTAGTGTTATTAATAAATTAAAAAATACTGATTTTAAGCGTATGAAAATTGGAATTTCAACTCCTTTTAAAGGAGAATTAAAAAACTTTGTTTTAGGGAAATTCACTGAAGAACAATTTTACATCTTAGACAATGTTATTGAAGTAGCTGCTGATGCTTGTATCTCATTTATGCAAAATGATATTTATACTATAATGAACAAATTTAATCAAAAGAAAAATGAAATTAAATAATCAAATCATTATTGCTGTATCAGGTGGACCTGATAGCATGTTTTTACTTCAAAAATATAAAAGTAGAAATCCAATTGTTGCTTTTGTGAACTATAATCAACGAGAAGATTCTTTCAAAGACCAAGAAATTGTGCAAAATTACTGCCATAAATACAATCTTATTTTAGAGCAATTAATTCTAAAAAAAGAAGATTATCAAGATGGCAATTTTCAAAAATGAGCTCGAGAAAAAAGATATGATTTTTTTGTAAGCTTATGAAAAAAATATCATACTAATATTTTATTAACCGCTCATCATAAAGATGATTTTTTAGAAACATGTTTAATGCAAGAGCAAAAACATAAAATTATTAATTATTGAGGAATTAAAAAATATTCAAATTTTAAAAATTTAAGAATTTATCGACCATTAGTTTTGAAAATATTTAAAAGTGAAATTATTAAATATAATCATAAAAATAATATTAAGTACGCAGAAGATTGAACAAACTCAACAAATAAATATAAAAGAAATCAAATTAGAATGTATTTAGAAGGTAAAAGTCAATTACAAAAAAATCTTTTAATCACAAAATACAGGATAAAAAACTTATTTTTGAGATTTAAAAATTTTAAAGTAAATAAGCAAATTAATTATTGAAAATCAAATAACTATTCGCAAGAAACTTTTATAAACCTTAAAAATCAAAATCAAGTTCTTTATTTTTTATTACACAATCATTTTGAAAATCTTAATCTTTCAAAAGAAAAAATTAATTCAATTATTCAATTTATTAATTCAAATAATCGCACTAGTGTGTATAAATTAGCTAAAAACACATTCTTAAAAAAACAAAAAGGAAAAGTTCTTTTTTACTAAATACAAAGATTTTATAGACTTAAAAGTAAAAGAATACATAAAAAAGTTTATAATTTAATCCATTAGTTACAAATAGGAGGTTATTTTGCCAACTGACAACAAAAAACGAAGAATAATTACTATTGCTGTTATTGTAATTTTCTTAGCTATTGCAATTGGTGTGCTTGCTTTTTACATTGTAAGCTTAAATTCAGGTCCAAATGAATGGAGTATTAGTGAGTTAGATAAAAGCATTACCGAAGCTCAAAAATCCCTAACTGATGATACTTATTTTGAAAGTATTACAACCAATCCATTTACTAACTCAATTTCCGGAACTTTTGTAAATGGAAAAACAAAAACACAATTTATTACTTTTGGAAACTTAAATGATTTAAAAGCTATTTCAATAGAATCAAGTACCCTTCCAAAAGGAATTTTTGCACCAAAAGGGGAATTTAGAAGTGTAGCAACACCAAAACAAAATATCTTTGTTCAAATATTTTTATCAATTCTTCCTTGAATTTTAATTTTAGGAATTTCATACTTTATTTTTAGATCTTTAAATAAATCAATTTCTGGACAAACTGGTGCATTTGGACAAGACAAAAGTCCTGCACAACTAATTAAATCAGATAAAAAATTTACAGATATTGCTGGAAATAAAGAACCAATTGAAGAAATTAAAGAAATTGTAGATTACTTGAAAAATCCTAAAAAATACGAAGAAGCTGGAGCCAGAATGCCTCGAGGAATTCTTTTAGGAGGTCCTCCAGGGACTGGAAAAACTCTTTTAGCAAAAGCAACTGCTGGAGAAGCTTCTGTTCCATTTTACTTTGTATCAGCCTCTAACTTTGTTGAATTATTTGTTGGTATGGGAGCAAAAAGAGTTCGTCAAGTAATTAATGAAGCTCGTAAACATTCACCAGCAATTATCTTTATTGATGAGCTTGATGCAATTGGTAGAACACGTGGAAGCGGAATTGGAGGTGGACACGACGAACGTGAACAAACCTTAAACCAGCTTTTAGTAGAAATGGATGGAATTAAAGAAAATTCAGGTCTATTATTTGTTGCGGCAACTAACAGAACAGATATTTTAGACCCTGCATTAACTCGCCCAGGTCGTTTTGATAGAATTATTACCGTTGGTCTTCCTGATGTTAAAGAAAGGGAGGAAATTCTCAAATTACACGCTAAAGGTAAAAGATTTGATTCTTCAATTAGCTTTGAAAAATTGGCACGTAGAACCCCTGGATTTAGTGGAGCTCAAATCGAAAACGTTATTAATGAAGCTGTTTTACTTTCAGTTAGAGAAAATACTAGCGTTATTACCATTGAATTAATTGATGAAGCTATCGATAGAGTTATGTCTGGTCCTGCGAAAAAATCAAGAACTATCACTAAAGAAGAACTTACTTTAGTTGCTTACCACGAAGCAGGTCATGCTGTTGTGGGTCTTAAAATTCCGGGCGGAAACAAAGTACAAAAAATTACTATTATTCCTCGTGGAAATGCTGGTGGATATAATTTAATGATGCCTGAAAACGAAAAATACAACTATACAAAACAAGAACTTTTAGCAACTATCGCAAGTTTTATGGGTGGTCGTTCTGCTGAAGAAATTAAATACGGAAGCAAAAACATTACAACCGGAGCAAGCGATGATATTAAAAAGGCTACATCAATTGCTCGTAGAATGGTTGTTGAATTTGGTATGTCAGATTTAGGTCCAATTAAATATCACGATGAAGAAGCAAATCCATTTTTAGGAAAAACGCTAGCAAATGGTGGTGGAATTTCAAACCAAGTTAGTCACGAGATTGATCTTGAGGTTAGAAAAATTATTTTTGAAGCCAAAAATATAGCTACAAAAATAATAAATGAAAACCTCGAATTGCTTGAATTAATTAAAACATTACTTTTAGATCAAGAAACAATTATCGCTGAAGAAATTGAGTATATCGCTAAACATTTAGCTCTCCCTCCTAAAAAAACACCAGAGCAACAAAAAGAACAAAATAAAGATATCGAACTTGACAATTTAATCAAATTAGTTGAAGAACAAGATAAAGAAAACGAAGAAAAATCAGTTCAAGAAGATAAGCAAGAAGATAAGCAAGAAGATAAGCAAGAAGATAAGCAAGAAGATAAGCAAGAAGATAAGCAAGAAGATAAGCAAGAAGATAAGCAAGAAGATAAGCAAGAAGATAAGCAAGAAGATAAGCAAGAAGATAAGCAAGAAGATAAGCAAGAAGATAAGCAAGAAGATAAGCAAGAAGATAAGCAAGAAGATAAGCAAGAAGATAAGGATAAATAATAATTTATTTTCTATATAAAAAAACAAAAACCCGAAATAAAATAATTTCGGGTTTTTTTAATTTTTAATTAAAATTATTGATTATTCAAAACCTAATTCTTTACGAACTGTATCTGTATTTTCAGTAAGAACTTTAACTGATTTCATTAATTTTTCATGTTCTTTTTCACTAAGAGAAGCTTCGAGAACTTTTTCAATTCCGTTTTTACCTACAACACAAGGTGTTCCCATAACTACACCACTTGCTCCGTAGTGTCCTTCCATTAAAGCTCCTACAGGAAGAATTGCTTTAGTGTCATAAACCATATGTTTTAAGATGTTTGCAATTCCATTTCCAATTCCGTAGAAAGTCGCACCTTTAGTTTCAATAATTCTGTAAGCCCTTTGTCTTACGTCTTCCTCAACTTGTTTTAATTCTTCTTCTACATTTCCAGTAGAGAATTTTTTAAGTTCAAAACCAGCAATTTTTGCAGACGAAAGTACAGAAACTGATGAATCTCCATGTTCACCAACAACATATGCTTGAACATCGTGTGATGATACACCATATGTTTGAGCAATAGCAAATTTAAGTCTTGAACTATCTAAAATAGTTCCTGATCCAACAACTTTATTTTTTTCAAATCCGGTTGATTTTAAATAAACATAAGTCATAATATCAACTGGATTTGAAGCAATAAGAGTAATTCCTTTAAATCCAGATTCTTTAACTGATTTTGCGATATTATGCATAATTTGTGCATTAGAACTTAAAAGTTGTAATCTTGTTTCTCCGACTTTTTGTGGTCTACCTGCAGAAATAAAGATAAAATCATAATCTTTTAAGTCGCTATAATCTGCTTTAACTACTTTAACATTCATTGGTGCATTACCAATTGCATCTTGAAGATCAAAAACGTTTCCTTTTTGTAGTTTTTCGTTAATATCAATAATTCCGAATTCACTACCTAAACTTTGGTTAAAGCATGCATATAAGAAACTTGTTCCTACAGCACCTGAACCAATAATTGCAATTTTAAGATTTTTCATATAATTAAATAACCTTTCTTGAGTACTTGATGATATCCTAATGATATTCTTTTTTGGAGCCTAACCTAGTCTTTTATTTTTGTAAAAATATTTTTAAAACCTAAAAAATCCTAAAACTATTTTTATTAATTTTTAAGTTTTTTTAAATTTATCCTAAAAATCAAGCAATTAGGTTTTATTTAAAAAAACCTATAAAAAATTTAGGTTTTGAAAAAAATAATGGAAATATTACCAGTTTTAACAGTGAAAATATTAAAAATTTAAATTATTTATTCTTAAAAATCCTAAAAATAAACCTTAAGAAACTTTATTTGATTTTAAAAACAACTAAGCACTATTTTTGAGTTTTCTTTTATAATATATAAACTAACAAAAATATCAAAAACAATATATTTTTAAGTACAAAAATGAAATTTTTTATTTTAAAAGCGGTATAATTAGTATTTACTTTTTAAGTTATTTTATCAATAATATAAGTTATAAATAACTTAATGGGGTTAAAATGTGAAATTTATTTAAAGAAGTTTTCAGATCTCTTAAAAAGAACAAAGTAACCTTAATAGGTCTCACTATTTTAATTTTTCTTTCTTCGGGCATTTTTACTTTGTTTCATGATATGAGTAAAGTTATGAAGGTTCAGTATAACAAATACCGAAACCTTTCTAATGGACATGATTTAACAGTAGATTTAAATATTCCTTCTTCAGGAACATTTTTTAACAACGGCTACTATGTAAATGGATTAACTCAATCAAATGGGGGTATTTATTACGATAAACCCATTAACTACATTTCTGGGCAATATTCTCTTAGTAGAGATATTATTTCAACTGAGTTAATTAATGATAATTACATTAGTTTAGCAAAGTTTGTTGGTAATAATGATGAATTTTCAAACAAGTATATTCGTAAAAGTGATTTTATTAGGTTTTATAATTCACTTGTAGATCCAAATTTTTCTGAGCAAGGAATTAAATTTAATTACACTACAGCAACTAAAACTTTTTCAATTAATAAAAATTATTCACTTACTGCTTACTTAAAAGATAAAGATACTTTTAATGAATACAAAATTAAATTATCACCAGATAAATTACGAGCTTTTAGTTTTGATCATGATTATAAAATTTCGGATTTAATAAATTTAGAAAAAAATGATGATACCATCTATTTTTCGCAATTACCAATTTTATTTGTTAATTTAAAAACCAATGAATTAACTTTTGATTTTGTAAAAGGAAAAGAATGAGATCAAAAAGAACAAGCTTATAAAATTTTTGGAAATAAATTAGCAAAATTATTTGGTTTAACTCAGCTTAATGATAATGAATTTGTTTATGTTCGTGACACTTCAACTGAACCAGTTTTAGCAACATTACCTATTGAAAAAGATGGTGATTTAGCTGAATTTTATAATACACCAATTAAGAATATTTATTCATATGAACAACTTTTTGGAAACGAAAATATTATTATTGATGTTACAAAAAGCTTTGCATTTGAATCAAGCAGAAATTATCTTGTTCCAATTGAGTGAGCCGCTATTGAAACAGAAGAGACTTTTTATCGCCGTAAACTATATACAACAACTTTTGATGAAGAAAACAAAGATAAATGAAAAGGGTCATATAAAACCTTTATTTCTAATATTTTTCAGAGCGATGATAATGAATTAAAAAAACAATACAGCAGATTTGCCTATTGAGATAAAGAAATTAATCATTTTATTACTAATTTTGATAAAAACGGAAATTTAGAAAATAAACAAACCTTAATTAATAATTCACTTGTTACTTTATCTTTAGATGATATTAATAAAATTAAGCTTAAACTTGCTCCTGTCAAAAATCAGCCTGAAGTAGTTAATTTAAACAATTTTGCATTAAATAATGAACAAACAATTGCTCAAATTGAAGGTTTTAATCAAGTTAATAATGATGAGTATAAAATTTTAACTTCAAAATCACATAAAGAAGATATTGTTAAAAGTATTCGAAATGGAGCTTTATCAGTAACTAAAGAAAATATCATTGAAAAAATCAAAGATTTATTTGGACCTAATGATGAAGAACATAAAGAAGAAAGAGAAAAAAATATTGGTCTTAGACAAACTGTTACTGTTGATTCAGTTGATGAAGAAGGTAAAAAAAGTGTTTTACACTTTGTAAATATAGGTGATAATAATCAAGTTAAAGGTGTTAAACTAAATGTTGATAAATTAATTAATGAATCACAGCAAAAAACTCCTTTAACAAATTCTTCAACTTCAATTGATGATTTCTTTAAAACTAAACAAATTAATTCATTTATTGCTAAAGAAATTTTAGATAATGCACGTTCAAATATTAGTCCTCTTCCTGAATATTTAGTTGCAGATTATAATTATGATACTTTAATTTATACTAATAATATTAGTAAAACTTCAGTAACTTATAATGGTAAAAAAGTTTATAAATTATCAACTTTAGCTGATGAAAAATCAAGTGATGTTAATAAATTCAATGGTTATGGAGTTACTACTTTAGATTTAGAGAAATTTATTTTAGTAAAAGCAGTTAATAATGAAGATGGGACTTTTTCTCATTGAGTTAATGTTAGCGTTGACGAAAATGTTAATGGTCTTTTGAATTTAAATCAACTCTTTGAATATTTAACTAGTCGAAATTGAACTCTTCGCTTAATTTTTGTTAACCCCAATGGTTGGGGAAGAGTTGATCCTCAATTTCCAAATATAGTTTCAGTTCCATTTTATTATAGAGGTCCAAAAGTTGATATTCTTCAAGAAGCATTAAATAAAAATTCACTTGCTTTAGCTCTTGATTACATTCAAAAAACTCTTTATGAATCAGGATTAGTTTCAAATGGATTTATAACTAAAGAGGAAGTTTATGCAATTATTGAAGGAGCAAATTTTACTATCAATAGAAACGATTTTGCACGGATTTTTTCTTCAGGAAATATTAATTTAATTGTTATTCCTAAAATGGCACTAGATTTAATTTATAGTTTAAGCCACAATCCTAAGGGTGATTATCTTTCAAAAATTCTTGATTCAATTTTAAGTAGAATTATTAAAATTTTAGAAACTAAAGGAACTTTAGAGCAACAAAAAACTTATTTAAAATCACAAATTGAAAATTTATATACCTTTATTAAAGGTATTTTCGCAGTTGATTTAAATAAAATCATTGAACCAGAAACTTTAATTAATATTTCAAAAGATCCTAAAGTATTTTTACAATCTTTAAGAGATATTATTTCAGGATTTGATTTTCGTTCTTTTTCGGATAAAGTTGAGAAATTTTTCAAAGAAAAATATAACAAAAGAGAAGTTATTGACGGAATAGAAAGAGAAAGAAAAATTAGTATTACCGAAATTATGGTTTGACTTTTTGAAAGTACAAATCAAAACATTATTAAAAATGGAATTTTTAATATTTTAGATAATATTGATACTAAATTCTTATTTGAATCTAAACATGGAATAAAATCAATTTTAAATAACCTTTTACCTAATAACCTTAATCCACTTATTGATTCAATTATTAAAAAAATCAACGATCCAAATAATAGTGAAAATCAAAAATATTCAAACTTTATCAATGGATTAAAATTTTTCATTAGTTCATTTGATTTAAATGTCTTTTTAGATACCTTATCAAAAAACATTAAGTTAATTAACTTTGATAAAAAATCATTAATAGCTAACCGAATTACCGGACAAAACGATGTTGTAAATAAATATTATTATGCTGGTGCAATCAATAATATTGATATCTATTATTCATTTTTCAAATCCTTTTTTAATGTTCCGAGTGCTGATAAAACATTTAAAGATCAAATTGTTAAAATGTTTAATTTATCAAGTAAAGGAACTTCAATTAAAATTGCTGATAAAAAATTCTTAAATATTCCAACTAAAGATGATCAAAAACTAGGGTTTTTTGACATCATTAATTCTATTAATTTAGAATATGATTCCTCAAAACTAATTATATTTAAAATCGATTCAGTTTTAAATTCAATTAAAAACTTAAATGAACTTAAATTCGACTTATTAAATGAAGAACAAAAAAACATTTTAATTACATATTTAGGATTAGAAAATAAAACTAACTTAGATAAGAAATCACTTGATGAGTTTGTTTTGAAATGAGAAAACATTTTAAAACTAATACTTTTAAATCCTGCTGATTTACAGTATAAAAATAATTTAAGTATAGGTTCTTTAGCATATTTCTTCAAAAATTATGATATTGATTACACATCAACACCTTTTTATAGTTTAACTAAAAAATTTCTTGACGAATTATTTCCAAGCAATTTATTTGATCAGTATTCATACCCACAATATTCTTGAATTTTATTTAAAGAATGATGAAATTTATATAATAAACTTCAAAATGTTGATCATCAAAGAAAAATTGAATTTTTAAATAAATGATTAGAATTTGCTAATTCAAAAGAAGTGGTAGATTCATTTAATAATTTTGATTTATTTAAACCAAGTTCGCAAAATATTGCTTTAGGTGAACAAACTAATTTCAGAATTTCTCGATCATTAGCTAATCCTAATCGAATGAAAGAATTATTTTTTCAAAGAGAAAATGGAAAGTATACCAATGAAAAATTACAACAATTATTAGAACAATATAGTGAATTTAGTGAAGTAATTCAAAAACGCGAATTCGCTTGAACAGTAGTATTTTCACAAATTGCAGCTTCAAATATGTACTTTAGTACTCAAACAAATTCACTTAATCAAACTATCCTTAAATATCATGGGTTGCAATCAATTGTTATAAATAACTTTATTAATGGATTTTTAAACAATAACTTAGTAACTGAAAATGTTTCAAATCTTAATAAAATTTTTGATACTTTTGAAGGAAATCGTTTTTCAATAATTGGAATTCCTGATGTAATTTTTAATTCGTTTTTTACTAGCTTTTATCCTCAAACATTAATTTGATATTTTACTAATACTGACGATATTGATTTTTCAGTGTCAGATAATATTAACATTGCTTACTTTATCAAAAGCAAGTTAATTAAATTTGAAGAAGTTTCAAAACTTTCACTTAATGAATTTAAAAAATGAATTGAAAATTTTGCTCCAGAAAAATTCTTTAATTCTACAATTGAAAGTGACTTTACCTTTGCAATTGCAATTGATGATGATTTTTTTACTTGGCAGAAAAAACAAGTAAATTATAAAAATGGCAATTACAATATTTTTGGAGTAAATTTATTTGATGTTATTTTAGGTGCAATGGATGCAATTACTGCACCACTTGTACAAAATAGTTTTTTAACTTTTAGTCAGAGTCCTTCATATGTAGCTAAAGCTAATTATGCTTGATTATCAAAAAACAATAAAAAAATCTATACTGGTGATATTCCTGATAATCCAGCAGAACTTCAAGTATTACTTCAAAAACTCAGCAAAGACTTTTTAGTTGAAATAAATGGTTCAAAATTTATTCTTGTTGGAGAAGATATCTCTTATGATTATTTATATCCAGTTATTGATGAAGAAAACTTGCAAGTAGATACTCAAAATCAAGCTATTTTGTACGTTAATGAAAAAGGATTTTCAAGAATTAGATATTCATATACAGGCAATACCCTTAAAGAATATCTAGTTGTTAAAGCTCCAAATAATAGCACTCCAGAAAAAATTCAACAACAAATTGAAGATATTATTCAAAATACTATTGATGATCCAAATAAAATTAAAAGATCATATTTAATTAATGAACTTGACGGACTAAATCCTGAACGTTCACTTAGAATTTCTGCAATTGAAAAGATTATTAAATCAGTGTCAGCAATTTCATATCAACTATCATCGATAATGATTTTCTTAGTTGCTATTTCAATTATTTTTATTATTAAACGGTACGTTTCTAATAAAAATAAAGTTATTGGTATTTTAGTTGCTCAAGGATATACTCCAATTCAAATTGCTCTTTCAATGACGGTGTTTGCACTCTTTACTTCAGTAATTGGAGGAACATCAGGATATTTACTTGGGTTTATTAACCAAGCATTAGGAATTAAAATTATTTCTGCTTATTGAACTATTCCAATTGAAACACTTTCATTTTCATTTACATCCTTTGCATTAACGGTGATTTTACCAATGCTTGGAATGTCACTACTTATTTTTGTAATTACTATTTGATCACTTAGATGAAAAGCAATCGATTTAATGGGTGGAATTGCCGATTTATCAATTGGAAACTTGCAACAAAAATACCAAAAAATCTTTAGCAAAGTTAATGTTAAAGGAAAATTCTCAGCATCATTAATTTTTAATAGTTTTTGAAAACTATCCGCCTTTGGATTTAGTATTATTCTCACAAGTATTGCGACAATATTCCAATTTTCTACCTTAGGAGTTTTTGAAAAATCAATTAATAAAACCTATCAAAATCGGGATTATTCATATAAATTTGATTTAATTACTCCAACTGTTGAAGGTGGAGCATTAATGCCTTTTAATAATCAAGTACAAAATAATTTATATGTTCAAATTGGAAATATTTCTGAATTTAATCAAACTCAAAGCACTTACTTTAAAGTAGGGCGCTCAAGTGCAATTAATATTGATGATTTAAACGGAAATCCAAGTGAATTTGATGCTCACGTAATCACTCAATTTTCAGTTAATTTAAAAATTGATTCAACTATTTCAATTGATCCTTGAACATTGGTATATAACAATTTACCTGATTCACAAAAAGCTCGAATTAATAAATTAAGAAACCAAGTAGCTTTATTACTTGAAAAATCACAACCATTTGTTGTGTTTAATAAAGATAACACTTTAAATATTAAAGAAACAGCTAAAAGCAAACAAGATTTTTTCCATTATGTTGCAAATGAGCAAAATCCAATTGAAGGTAAATTTTATTACCTTAAATGAAATGAATTAGAAGATCAATATGATCATTATGTTATTTCAACAGGAAAATTTAGAGATGAATACCGGAAATTCTTAGTGGATGCATACGCAAAAATTCCACAAGGAAGCTCAATTAATGACTATTTTGTTTCATTTAATGGAATTTATTTTAATGATAAAAATGATGAACCATACACTTATGTTGATTCAATTTATAAAAATGGCTCAATTCGACTTTACGGTTATAAACGCGACAGCAAGCAATTAAAATTAATTGATGAAAAAGGTGTTAACTTACTTGAATTAATTAATAAAGATTTTGAAGCAAATAATGAATCTTTAGATCAACCAATTCCATTAGTTATTAATAATGTTGTTAAAGATAAATATAAACTATCCCTTGGAAAAGAAATTAATCTTCCAGTGCTTAATACTACCACTCGATTCCAAGCTAAAATTGATGCAGTTTTAAAAGCAATTCCATATACTGAAAACTTTAAATCTTATACTTTTAAGGTTGTTGGAATTAATCCTACTTTTATTAATAATGAATTTATTATTCCTAAAAAAGCAGCTGATAAAATAACTGGATTAGATTTACTTAAAAATAATCCTAAATATGGTCCATTTAACGGAATTTTATCTAAAGATACAATTCCACAGCAACTACTTAATTCTGCTTCGATATATTCATATTCTGGATATGCAGGAACATTGCAAAGTTTTGATGTGAAATCATCAACATTAGTTGAAAAACAAAATCTTTATGATGCATTATTTGCAACTAAAACTACCTCACCAAATCTTCCTTCAGAAGGATTGCTTAGACAATGAGGTTGAAGTGATGAAAAAATAGCTTCATTTATTGATTCAAACTTCAATGCTCAAACTACTAGCGTTCAAGAAGTTTTTGATAAAGGAAGAAATCTTCCAGATATTCCAATTCAAAAGGTTGGTGAAATATTTAATAACTTAGTTTATGTACCAGTTGCTGCAAGCATTGATTCAAAAGATATTGAAGTTGGATTTACAACCACTATTGCAAAAACTGTGCAAATAATTGTAACTTTTATTACTTTATTAACTTTTATTGTTTCGATGATTATTCTTGTGATTGTTTCAACAATCTTAATTAATGAAAATGAAAAAAATATTGCTATTTGAACAATTTTAGGGTATTCTCAAAAAGAAAAACTTAAAATGTTCTTTGGTATTTATATTCCATTTATTCTCTTATCGATTTTATTATCTCTTCCAATTACTTATGGTTTAATTACGTTCTTTAGTGGATTTTTAACCACTGCAGCTTCAATAGCTATTCCGCTTTCATTATCAATTTTTAGTGTTGGAATTACTTTTGCAGTTATCTTTAGCGTCTTTTTAGCAACTTCAATTATTTCTTGAAGAAATATTAATAAAATTAAAGCAATTGACTTATTGAAAGGTAAATAATGTTTTTTAGAAAAAAATCACCTCAAAATGAACCTGAACAACTAAGTAATAATGAAGATGTTGTTCAAATTACCAAAAAAAATACACCAGTAAAAATTAATAAAAAAAACGTCTTTGACATTTTAGATGAAGATAGTGGTTCAAATAAAGTTATTGTTGATCACTCAATTGCTCGTAAATTAGCTAAAGCTGCTAATTTAAAAAGACCCAAAGATGAATTTAAATATTTAAGAAACTCACCAAATGCAATTATTGAAGTTAAAGATGTAAGTAAATATTATTTATCTGGAACTAATGTTACTAGAGTTTTAAAAAATATTTCTTTAACCATAAATCGTGGAGAATTTATCATGATTTATGGAAAATCAGGAGGGGGTAAAAGTACACTTTTAAATCTTATTAGTGGACTTGATCGACCTTCAAAAGGACATGTTATAGTTTGCGATACTAATTTACCTTATTTAAGTGATAATTCATTAACCTTATTTAGAAGAGAACATGTAAGTTTTATCTTTCAAAATTACAACTTATTACAAAATCTTTCAGCTTATGATAATGTTGAAACTGGTTCATATTTACAAAAAAATAAAGCTAAAAAATTAGATATTGATCAACTTTTTAGTGAGTTTGATATGGACGATGTTAAAACAAAGTTTCCCTCACAAATGTCTGGAGGACAACAACAAAGGGTTTCGATTTTACGGGCTTTGGCTAAAAATGCAGAAATAATATTTGCTGATGAACCTACCGGAGCTTTAGATGATAAAACTTCTGAAATTGTTTTAAGTTATTTATATGATATTAATAAAAAATATAATACAACAATTGTTATGGTTACTCACAATCCTTCAATTGCTCCAATTGCTGACCGAGTTATTCATGTAGCTTCAGGAAAAATTACAAAAATCCTTAGTAACAAAAATCCTTAGTAACAAAAATCCTAAACATCCTAAAGATATTAAAATTGACTAATGGATAAATATCAAAAAGAAATCAAAAAACTTTGGATTAAAGAAAGAGAAGCTCTAAAAGAAAAAATAAAGAAAATAGGTTTAGATAGTCAGCTAATTAAAAAGGTGAATCTTTTTTCAGAAAGATGTTTTTTAGATGAAAATGAAAAAGAAAAAATATGTCAAAAATTAATAGAATTAGATGACTTTACACTAAGCGTTTTAATGAAAGATCCTAAAAGGCAAAATATTTATGAAAAAACACTCTTAAACCATTTGAAAGAAGCTAAAATTAAGGCAGAAATTCTTCCAAATCACGGTAGAAATGCTTATTACTTAATTAATGATGAAATAATTACTAATTTAGATAGAAAACCAAAAAATGTAAAATCCTTAGATTTTAAAATATCACTTTCTAATAAAGAAATATTTATTGTCCATAAATATACTGAAGTATCAGGCGGATCACAAGATAATCAGTTTCAAGATGTTTTAAATCAAATTTCACAAATAGGTAAATTAACAAAAGACAAAATATTATTCTGTCTAGATGGTGATTATTATAACAAAAACAAAATCAATCAATTAAAAACCGATAACAAAAATATTAAGGTGACAAAAATAGAAAATATTATAAATGATTTAAAAAAAATAAATTCAATATAAAACCACAGAAAATCTGTGGTTTTATATTGAATTTATAATTTTTCTTAGTGTCTTAAAATCAATTCTCCTGCGATATTTGTTTATTTTAGAAACCCCTTTAAATGTTGCTCATAAATAATCACAATTATTTTCTCTTAATTCCTTGATTTTGTCATTTAACTTTCTAATTAAGTTTTTATCAACATTACTCAAAACAGAAATTTTAACTTTATGTCTATCTGTAGATTTTGATTTTATATTTGATAAATAAGAATTGTTTTTGAAACCAATATTATTAGTATCTCTAGTGTTATCGCAACAAACTACAGATAAATTATGATTAACATCAGTGTTAAAAGTTACCATTCAACTATTTTTTTTATATAAAATTTTTTCTTCCATTTCCTTTAAATTACAAAATGATTTAATAAAAACGTTTGATTCATACAATAAAAAATCTTTATTTTCTTTTTCGTTATCAAAATAAGCGATAGCAACAGGATGCTCTGTGTCATTAAAATTATCTTTATTAGGTATGAGTTGAAAAGCTACCAATTTATTAATAATTTTTTGATCTGCTTTTCTGTTACTGTTTATTAGTGTCGCAGGAATAATAGCGATTGTGAAACGAATATTTTCAATGCATTTTCAAAGTGAAACTTTATATAAATCATCAAATTCTTGAAAATTATTAATTTTTATTCGCATTCTTTTAGCCGAGTGTTTTGATAAATAAGGAGGGTTAGTAATTATAAAATCATATCCTTTGTAAAATCAATTATTAATACTATCATTTTGTTGAACTTCTTCATTTTGAGGTTCTATATCAAAAGAATTATATTTAATATTAGGATTATATTCTTTTATGAATTTTATTAATAAATTAGATCCAGCAAATGGCTCTAAAAGTTTTTTATCTCATAAATTGTAAGAATTCATAAATTCTACAAACACCGAATTATCTTTAAAAACATTTCTAGTGGTAAAAAATTGACCTTTTTCTATCTTATCCATAAAATCCCCACATATTAATTGTAACACACTTATTTAATACTTTTATTAATTTGGAAAAACTAGTTATATTTGCAAACATTCAAATGTTATATAATAAAAGAATGCTAAATGTTGTTTTATATCAGCCCGAAATTTGCCCAAATACAGGCAATATTATTCGCACATGCTTTGCTTTAGGAGCAAAGCTTCATATTATTAAACCACTTGGATTTGATTTACATCCAAAATGATTACGAAGATATGGTGCTGGTCGTATGCTTTCTGATATACAGCATGAAGTGCATGATAACTATGACCAATTTTATAAAAAATATCAAGGTAAAAATATTTTTTATATAACTAGATATGGACTTAAAACTTATTCAGATGTAAACTATAAAAAAGAATATAAAAATTCTCAAGAATTGTGGATAATGTTTGGTAGAGAATCAACAGGAATAGATAAACAAATCCTTCAAAAAAATATTCAAAATTGTGTACGAATTCCTATGGTTGATGCAATGAGATCAATAAATTTAGCTAATTGTGTAAGTATTGTCGGCTTTGAAATAATGAGACAACTTGATTTTAAGAATCTTTCAAAATTTGAAGTTGAAAAAGGAAAATATTTTTTAATTAATGGAAGTAATAACAAGTAAAAATAACCTAAAAATCAAGCAATTAGTTAAATTAAAACAAAAGAAATATCGAAATGAGTTTCAAAGTTTTTTAATTGAAGGTTATCATTTAGTTGATGAAGCACTCAAACATAATTTGGTTGTCGAAATTATTGAAAATAATAAAACAGCAAAATATAAAAATTCAACATTAGTTTCTCGAGAAGTTATCGAATATTTATCTTCAACTCAAAACCCCCAAAATATAGTAGCAAAATGTAAATTTATTAAAGCAAAATCAAAAATTAATAAGTTATTAATTTTAAATAATTTGCAAGATCCAGGCAATATAGGAACAATTTTTAGAATAGCAAAGGCTTTTGGTTTTGATAGCATTGCTGTTGAGAATTTTGATTTTTATAACGAAAAAGTAATTAGGTCTTCTCAAGGTGCATTTTTTGATTTAAATATTTTTAAAATTAATAGCACTCAAGAATATTTAGATTATCTTAAAGATCAAGGATTTAAAATTTATGCAACAGTTTTAAATCAAAATGCACAAAAATTAAAAGATGTAGATTTTCCAACTTCAAAAATAGCTATTATCCTTGGAAATGAGGGAAATGGAATTTCTAAAGAAATTCAAGAGCTTTCAGATGTGTGTATTTATATTCCGATTGAGTTTGAAAGCTTAAATGTAGCATCTTGTGCAGCTATTATTTTAAACAAAATATATAACAGAGAGTAAAAAATGAACATTTTAGATAAAGTTATTCAAAAAATTAAAAATACTTCTTTTCATTTATCTTTAAAAGGATATAAACGTGAAGAAGTTGATTTATTGCTTAATCAAATTATAACTGAATTGGAAAACCAAAAAATTCTTAGTGACTTAGCAAATGAAAAAGTTGAAGAATATGCTAAAAAAATTGAAGAGTTAACTCTTCAAAAAGAAAAGTTAAAATATGAACTTACAAGAGTAAAATCAGAATTGAGTAAAGATGAGTAAAGACAAAATTTCGGATAATTACAATTTTGTGATTCAATGATTTCCAGGTCATATGGCAAAAGCCATTAAAGAAATTAAAGAATCAGCTAATTTAGCTGATCTTTTTATTGTTGTTCTTGATGCTAGATGTCCAATTAGCTCATATAATGAAGAATTTGATCAAATTTCACCACAAAAACCACGTTTATTTATTATTACTAAAAGTGATTTAATGGATCAGTGTAAAAAAGAAAAAATTAATAAGAGGTTTCAAAACGAACATATCTTATGGCTTGATTTGCGTAAAAAATCTTCAAAGCAAGTTATTTTAAATACTATCAAAAAAATTATGAAAGAAAAAATTGCTAAAGACAAAGCTAAAGGTCTTATGCAATCACGATTAAAATCTTTTGTAGTTGGAGTACCTAATTGTGGTAAAAGTACTTTAATTAATTTAGTTTCACCAAAAGCCACACTTAAAGTTGCTAATTATCCAGGAGTAACTAGACAAAAACAATGGGTTGTTAATGGAGAATTTTTATTTATGGATACTCCTGGTATTTTATTACCAAAATTTGAAGATCAAGAAGCAGCTATTAAATTGGTTGCTATTGGTTCAATTAAGGTTGAAAATTTTTCTTTAGAAACTGTGGCTTTTAAAATTTATGAGCTTATTTCTAAATATTATCCAAATAAAATTGAAGCACTTGGTCTAATACCTAGCGATGAAAATACACAAATTTACGCTCAATTAGTTGAATATGCTCTTAAAAATTCGCTTTTAGTAGCAAAAGGTAAACCTGATTTAATTAAAGCTTATAATCAATTTATTAACTGAGCCAAAAACTTAACTGGCGTTACTTATGATTAAATAAAATCGTAATTATTGATTTTTTGATTAATTTCTTTGTAATTTGAGTTATATACAAACATATACTGATAAAAGTTCTTACTGTGTTTTGAAACAAAGTTATGAATTAACTCGTGTGCAATAATTTGTTTTAGTGATTCAACATTGAAAATATAAAGATTTAAATTATAATTAATATTTTGACCTTTACGATAATTAATCCCTCAAGCATAGTTAATTTTTTTAATTTTAATTGGAGGACTAAAAGTATTTAACATAGCTGCAATTTCTTGTTGATGCTTTAAAATTTCAATTTCTAAAGACTCTTTAATCCATTTTTCCACTTTTTTGATTATTAAAAGATTAAACTGATCTTTTTTATTTTTTGATAAATAATATGATTTAGTTGATAAATTAATCACTTTTATTAGTTCATCAAAATCATTTTTATATAAACTAATATAACAAAGAAATTTAGTTATAGTGATCTTTCAAGAGATTTTACTACCTAAAAAATAAAAGTAGTTTTTATTAACATCAAAACACAATTTAAGCAGTTTTAAATATTTTGGAGCTATTTTATAAAGTAATTTTTCTTCAATTTTTATGTCACTAACAATTGGAGCATAAAGAAATAAAGTATTGTTTTTAATTAAAACTTGTATTGATAATCGTTTTGAAGAAACAATATAAAAATAATTAATCTTTAAACCACTGTAATTAAAACTTCTTTGCTGATGATCTTGCATTTCTTAATTTTAAAGCATTTTTAAGCGTGTATAATTATAATAAATGAAAAAACCTAAAATTATTTTTCTTGATTTAGATCATACTTCTCTTGATGCAAAAACTAATGGTAAAAAGCATTTTAGTCAAGAGAATCTTAAAGCTATTAAAGAAGTTAATAAAAACATTCCTATTGTTATCTCAACAGGGAGAGGAAATAATTCTAATACTAGAAGAATTATAAATGAAGCTAATTTATCCACATTTATTGCTTGAAATGGTGCACAAATTATTGATAATGGAAAACAAGTTGAACGCTTTCCAATGAATAGAAATGTTGTTCAGGAATTATTTGACCAAATTTACTTAGAAAAAGTTTCAGTGATTTTTAATTCTGACCCTAAACGAATGGGTTTTGTGAGAAATAAGTTTTTTAAATTTATTTTAAAATTAGGAGATCATTCTGCCCGCAATTATTGAGAGTTTCGTAATGATTTTATAGCTTATAAAGCTTTAATTTGAACTCCTTCAAAAAGAAAAATAGCTAAATTAGCTAAAAAATGAAGCTTGATGTTTGCTGGAGAATTAACTATTTCAATTAGCGGAAATAAAAATAATTTTATTGAAATTACTGCGTTTAACGTTTCCAAAGGTCATGCAGAAAAAAGATTATGTGAACTTTGAGGAATTAACCCAAGCGACACTATTCACATTGGTGATTCAATGAATGATGCCTCAACAAAAAACATTGTAGGAAAAGTTGTAGCAATGAACAATTCAGTTGAAGAATTTAAAAAAATTGCTGATGAAGTTTTACCTTATTCTTACAAAAACGGTGGAGTTGCAAAATATTTATCTCAATTTATCAAACAAAAAAGTGCATAGCACTTTTTTTATCAACGACTAATTCGAAGTCCGTTTTCATCTCTCATTCTTCCTGTAAGAGCTAAAACAAAGTCTATAAATCACCAAAGCCCAAACGATGAGACAGTAAATAACTTTAATAAACCTAAAGCAAATCTTCCTGCATAGAAGCGATCTATTTCGAAAGCTCCTAAAAAGAATGAAAAAATAACTAGTGAAAATCTACTTTTATTACTAACAAACATAATTTTTCCTTTTTTTATTATTTAATAATGTGTGTAAAAAACATTATATCAAAACATTTAAAATTAAATGTTTTGAATTGTTTTTAAAAAATCATCATCGTTAGTGAAATCAATATTTTTATCAATTCAATTTTTTCTTGATTGAGGATTTTCTCCCATTAATGTACTAACTCTTCTTTCGGCAAGTGAAGCATCTTCAATTGTTGCTCTAATTAGTGTTCGGGTTTCAGGGTTCATAGTAGTTTCTCAAAGTTGATCAGCATTCATTTCTCCAAGACCTTTATAACGTTGAATTTCAATATTTGATTTTGAATTTTCTAAAATTTCATTTAATTCATCATCATCTCAAGCATATTGATATTTTTTGTTAGTTTTATTAGTTATTTTATATAAAGGTGGTAGTGCAATATAAACACGCCCATCTTCAATTAAAGGTTTCATCAGTCTATAAAAGAACGTTAGCAAAAGAATTTGAATATGTGAACCATCAGTATCAGCATCAGTCATAATAATTATTTTTCCGTATTGAGCTTTTGAAAGATCAAAATCTTTCCCAAAACCTGCACCAATTGTATTAATAATAGTTCCAATTTCAGTGTTTTTAAGTATTTCTAAAAGCTTTGATTTTTCACAATTAATAACCTTACCTCTTAGAGGCAAAATGGCTTGATATTGCCTGTTCCGCCCACTTTTGGCACTTCCTCCAGCTGAATCTCCCTCAACTAAGAAAAGTTCTTTTTCTTCGGGTTTTTTACTTGTTGCAGGAGTTAATTTATCACTTAAAATAGTTTTTTCTTTTAAAACATTTTTACTTTTACGTGCTTCTAATCTGCGTTTTCGCTCTTCTTGCCTAATTTCATAAGCCCTCTTAATTTTTTCTAAAACTTTTTTAGCAACTTGTTTATTTTCAGCAATTCATAGCTCTAAATGTTTAGTTACAATTTCTTCTACAACTGATTTTGCATCAGGAGTTCCTAATTTATCTTTGGTTTGACCAACAAATTCAAGGATTTTTTCAGGAATTTTAAGTGATAATACAACACTTAAACCCTCACGAATATCATCACCTTCAAAAGAATTTTTCCCTTTTAAAATATTTTCTTTGGTAGCAAATTCGTTAAAAACTTTGGTAAATGCTGTTTTAAGACCAGTTTCGTGAGTTCCTCCATCACGAGTTTTCACATTATTAACAAAGCTTAAACAAAAATCATTGTAGCTATCAGTTCATTGAAAAGCAAAATCAACTTGAATATCTCTTTTTTGGTCAGAAAAATAAGCAACTTCAGTAGTTTTTTCCTTTGAATCATTTAAAAATTCCAAAAAAGCTTTTAAACCATTATCATATTCATATTCTTCGTAAAAATCAGTGTTTTCATCCAAAAGTTTAATTCTTAATCCTGAAATTAAAAAGGAACTTTCTTTTAAACGTTCGCTAATTGTGTTAACATTTAGCTTAGCGTTTTTAAAAAGCTTATAATCAGGTCAAAATTGCACAGTTGTTCCATTTTGTTTTGAAGAACCGATTTCTTTAGTTTTAGTAATGATTTTGTCTTGTTGAAATTCAGTTAAATATTTAAGTCCATTCCGAGATACAATTACACTTAATTTTGTAGATAAAGCATTTACAACACTTGAACCAACTCCGTGTAATCCTCCGGAAGTTTTATAAGCTCCTTCTTGAAATTTCCCTCCAGCGTGTAATTCAGTGAAAACTAATTCAACAGCAGTACGATTTTCTCCTTTGACTTTGTCAATTGGAATTCCTCTTCCGTTATCACTAATAACAATAGAGGCATCCTTTTTTAAGGTAACTGAAATTTCATTAGCATAACCTGCTAATGCTTCATCAATAGAATTATCGACAATTTCTCAAACTAGATGATGCAATCCATTAATATCAGTTCCACCAATGTACATTCCTGGACGTTTGCGAACTGCTTGTAACCCCTTAAGTTGTTGGATGTCTCTAGCGGTGTATTCGTTTTTGTTCATGTAAGTTAATTATAAATTTTAATTAAAAAAAATTAAGAAAATGCTATAAAAGTGTTTAACAAAAATTTACGTTTTTTTGAAAATTTAGTAAAATTTATTTATTAGTCCTAACGTGAGGAATTTATATGAACGACAAATCAAAAAGAAACAAAAAGAGAAAAATTTTAATTGTATTCTTGATTGTGTTAACTATTTTGTTTCTTGCTACTGTCGCAGTTTGCTGTGCATACATTGGTGATTTTTTAGTTTACCAAAACTCAGCAGATGATGGTAAATTGTTAACATATGCTCAAAGAACTAAAGGAATCTTTGGGATTTGATAATTAATTTTTTTCAATTTTTTACTAATAAGAAAAACCACAGAAAATTTATTTTTCTGTGGTTTTAAACGAACTTTTAAACGAAATAATAGAAAAAATAAAAATATTAAAAGAAAAATTTAAATTTTTAAGCAATTGTTTTGGTAATTAATTTATTAGTAAGATGATAAAAAATAAAAATAAAAAATGAATAAAAAAACAATGAAATTAAAAGAATATACACACGAAAAAGAGTAAAAAACTTTTGAATTATATGATTAAAGTGAAAGTATAAAATAAGAAATATTAGAAAATTTAATATTTACACAGCAGAAAGGAGGCCTACTACAAATATTATGAAACCACTAAAAACTTTCGAAACCTATTACAAAGGATATTTAAAAAATTTTAAAACACCACGCCGTTATAACATTTTAAGCGATTTAAGCGAGCGAACAATACCACGACAACGAACTTTATATAGATTTATGAGATAAAACAATTGCTTAAGGAATGATGAACCCAGAAATATTATATGTATATAAATAGAAATTAATCTTAGTAGAATATAGAATTTAATTATCTTAAAAAAAGTTTTAAACTCTTTTTTAGTAAAGAAAATTTACAATTTTTATAAAGGAACTAAACAAATAAGAAAAAATACTTTATATTATGTATACCATAGCAAAAAGCGTTAAAAAATAGTCACTTTTTGTCAAAAAATAAAAATAAAAAAATTAAGAAATATAAGTATCGAAAAAACTAGCAAAATAAGTTAAAAAGGAGTGAAAAATATATTTTATAAAAAACTGTCTAATGTTTTCGATTGAATTTTTGGGGATTTTACTCCCCACATAATTATATAAAAATATGAGTTACTTGATGTATTTTTAGGATTTTTTTACTCTCAACTAATAGTAGTTTTAGGATTTTTGTGTAATTAAAAATCAGGCATTAACCTGATTTTTAATTCTATTTATCTAATTTAATTTTAACACTTGGACCCATTGAAGCTGAAACAGTTAAGTTTAACATATATGTTCCTTTAACTGCAGCAGGTTTAAGTCTTTTGATTAGATTAATTAAGGTTTTAGCATTTTCTACAAGGTGTTCAGTTGGCATGCTTGCTTTTCCAATAAGTGAATGAACAATACCAGCTTTATCAGTACGATAATTTGCTTTTCCTTTTTTAAGTTCTTCAACAGCTTTTTCAGGATTTGGAGTTACTGTACCGGTTTTAGGGTTTGGCATAAGTCCTTTAGGCCCAAGTTTTTTCCCGTATTTTCCAAGTAAAGGCATCATTGTTGGATCTGCAACCATTACATCAAAATCAAAATCATCTTCTTTAATTTTTTGTTCAAGTGCTGGACCATCAACAACAATATCAGCTCCAGCATCTTTAGAAAGTTTTTGTTTTTCAGGGTTATTTGTAGCAACAAGTACTCTTACTGATTTTCCAGTTCCATTTGGAAGTAAGACAGCTCCACGAAGTTGTTGGTCAGCTTTACGAACGTCTAAATTTAAGTTAAATGCAAGGTCAATTGAAGCGTCAAATTTAGCATAAGAAGTTTTTTTAGCAAGGTCAATTGCTTGTTCTAAATCATAAGCGACACTACGGTCAAATGATTCACGAGCTGCTTTTAAATTTTTAGATATTTTTTTAGCCATTATTATTCTCCTTGCTCTTCTGATGAAACTTCATCTTTTACTAATTCAACGTTAATTGCTTGACCTTTAGTTTCTGCAAGTTCTTGTGCTGCAGCTTTAAGTGATTCTTCTTTTGCTTTTGCTAATGCATCAGATTTAGCTTTTTGTTTTGCCTCGGCTTTAGCTTTAGCCACATCATCTCAACCTTCAATTAAAACACCCATTTGTCTTGCTGTTCCAGCAATAATTGCCATTGCACTTTCCACATCATCGGTATTAAGATCTGGAAGTTTATATTCAGCAATTGCTCTTAAATCTTCAAGTTTAATTGTCGCAACAATTTGTGCTTTTGATTTTTGTGAACCGCTTTGAATTTTAGCTGCTTGCTTAATTTTGTATGAAGCAGGAGCAGTAAAAAGTTTAAAGTCAAATGATTTATCTTTATAAACTGTAATAAGAACAGGAACAGGTTCATCCCCTCTATCTCTTGTAGCATCATTAAATGCTTTAGTAAATTCTGGCATATTTACACCAACTCCAGCAAGTGCAGGACCTGGCTTTGCTTTTCCGGCAGGGAATTGCAATTTAGCTTTTTTCAAAATTTCTTTTGCCATTTTTTGTTGTATCCTTTCGATATTGTGGTCTAGCGATAAATTTATCTCCCACTAGTTAGAGGCAATTAAAAATATATTGCCTTTTTATTATAAAATAAAACCTAATTTTTCAAAATAAAAGAATTTTTCTTTATCTTCTCAAAAATAGCTTAAAATAGATATAAAAATTATTTGAAAAATAATAAAAAGTAAAAATATTAATACTTTAACAGCTCTTTGGATATAGTCCAAAAATAGCTGTTTTTTCTGCTATAATTAAAATAAAATATTTTGATATTTTTACTTTTTTAGGAGAAATATGGCCAAAAGACAAAAATCATTTTTTGAGAGATTGTCAGAAATTAACGCTAAACACGAAGAAAAACGAGAAACTCCAAAAGCAAAGCAACGTAAAAAATGAATGTTTATCACTTTAGGACTTTTAGGAGCTGCTGTAATAACTTCAATAAGCGTCCCTCTTGGGATTAGTGTTAATAAAGTCAATTTTGTTAATCCTCTCTCAGATAATGATGTTTTACTCAAGTTTAATAATAATGGAAAACAAGAAAATTTAACAGTTGGACAGACACTGGATTTAATTAGAGGAACTAAAGAAAAAACAACTCAAAAAATTGAGCAACTTTATAAAGAGGCTGTTCTTTTTTGGTACAACAAGGAAGTTGAAGCTTCTAAAGAATATCAAAGATTATGAAATGATTCACGCTATAGTGGCGAGTCTGAAAGAAAAAACATTGAACTTAGAAGTTTCGAAGAAATTAATAAAGATAATAAAAATAAATTAGCTGATTTAAAAAACCAACTGATTTCAATTTACGGATTTAGAAACTGACAAAAACAATTTGATGAAGAAATTAGAAAAAAAGACGAATATGGAAAAAGCGCAACTGAAGATGAAGCATTAGAATTTTTGAATTTCAAATCTATCGAAGATGAAGCACTTAGACATTACAAAATTAAACTTGATAAAAATGTTAATTTAAAAGATATCCAAAGAGTTGCTAGCCATGATATTTATAAAAGAGATAAAAAAGGAAATGTAGTAGCTCAAAATGGTAATCCAGAAATTTTATTTAAAAAAGGCGAAAAAGTATTTAATTATTTTGTTGCACAAAATGCAAATAATTTAGAAGAAGCCAATTATGCAGTTTCAAACTTAGATAATACTAAAATTGCAACTATCACTACCCAATCATTTATTGATAATTTAAAATCAATTAAACCATTAGTACAAAAATATTTTGAAACCAATGAATTAATTTTGCCTACAATTTACAAATTACCAGGAAAAATTAACCCAAATCTTTCATTAGAATGACAATTTGATCAAAAAGAAAAAGACGCTTTAATTAATCTTGCAAAATATACCATTTTTAATAATGGAGATACTTTTGAAGTTAAATCAAATATTGATGTTTTAAAAGGATTTAAAGTAGCAAAAGAGTACTTTATCCCCGCATCAGGTCAAAGCACTCAAGATCTTAATAAAGCTAAATCTGAAGCTGAAAGTTTGCTTGAAGTTTTAACTGTTGATACTAAAAACTTAGGTTCAACTGGAGTTACTACTTTTGCTTCTCAACTAACTCAAAATCCAGCTTTAGTAGTTGCTCTTAAAAATAATAATTTACCTAATGTTTCGTTAAGTGATTTATTTACTCCTGCTTTTTCTAGTGATATTAAAAATAACATAAACACACAATTAAATGCAATAAAAGCACTTAAAAATAAAAATGAAGCTAGTTCTAAATTAGAATCATTAAACCGTTATATTGATTCATTATTTAAAAATTTAAGTGCTTCTGAATTTACTTCTATGATTAAAGAACAATTTAATAAACACATTAATATCAAAATTGATAATCAAGATCTTTATTCATATGCTTATAATGTAAGTGATTTGGCAGGAGCAAAATTAGTTGTTACTGATAAAGGGACTTATTTAGTACGAAATGAAGTAATTTCAAGTTTAAATTCACTATTTAAATATTTACAAAGTGATTTATCTTCAATAGCTAATTCAAATACTTCATTTTTTAAAATCGAAGATGCTTTAAATTCAGTTTGAACTAAAAATGTTATTTTAGCTGATACTTTAAATAATCCCGAATTTCAAAAATATTTATTAACTCAAACCAACAAATTTAGTGACAACAAAGAAAAATACACTCAAGCAGATATTGATGCACTTAAAGCAGATAATGACTCAATTTTAGAAGGAATTCACGGAGAAGCTAAAACCAAATTAATTTCAGATCTTTCAAAATGATTGCAAGAAAATTTAAACGGAAACAGTTATAACTATACTGTTGATAATGGAGTTATTAAAAGGGTGTTAAATCATAATCCATTACAAACTTCAAATGCCAATGAACTAAATCTATTAACTGGTCTTGTTGAAGAAATTACTAAAGGAGCTAAATAATGAATAAATCAAAGCTGTTGAAATTTATTCTTCCTGCAATTGTGGTTTCTTCTACATTTGGGGTTGCTGCTTCTTGCTCACCAACTGCTAACACTCCACAGAGAAATAAACAAGAAAATGAATTAAGTAACGCAAATTTAGCACAGCTTGCAGAAGGATTTTGATTAAAATCTACTCTTGGAAATCTGTATAAAACAACTCAAAATTCACTTTTAGAAAATCAAAGCTTTTTAAATGATGCTTATAGTGCATATAAAACTTATTTAAATAATTTACAAATTAGCGACCCTTTTTCACTATATAAATCATTAACTCAATGAAAAAATCAAGCTTTATTTAGCGAAAATGAACTAAAAGTTTTAAATAATCAAACAAATGATTTATTTTCAGTAAATGCAGTTCCTAATCTTGAACAATTTAAAATTTTATTTAACAAAGACAAAACCGATGTAGCTTTTAATATTAATAAATTGCTCTTAGTTAAAAAATATTTTGAAATTAATACTGAGAATGATTTAAAAATTGTTAATAAAGATTCATACAACACTAACAAAGATAAATACGATTTAAACGAATTTAATTTAATTGATTATGTTTTAAAAACAAAAATTGCTCAACTTTGATCTTATAGCTCAGATACTGCTAATGATATTTTTTCAAATGTAAGTAGAACTATTAATAACATTAGCGATTATAATGAATTGCTTAAAAATAAAAATCAAGCTCTAAAAATTGCCACTCCAGATTTAATTTTTAATAATAGTTCTTTTGAAAAATCCCTTGGTGGATATCAAGGACTTAGCTCTTCGCTAAACGAATATTCACTAAATACAGGAACATCATATTTATTACAACAAAATAATTCAGCTAATTTATCCGGATTTTATGATTTAGTTAATAATAAATTAGTTCCAGTTAATGAAACTGGAGTACTTAATGAAAGTATTAAAGTAACCAATGATAATAAAAAAATTAAAGTTTCTTATTTAAATTTAATTGCTCCAATAGCTAAAGAAATTACGAAAGAAAATAAAACTGAAAAAATATTAAGCTTTGAAAAAACCCCATATTTTGCAAAGCTAGATACATTAAAAATCTACTTGGCCATTTTCGGAGGAGAGACGCTTTACAAAAGTTCCCGTAAAGCTTTTATAGATTTAGGAAATAAAATTTCCTTTGAAAATGAAATTATTAAAGAAAAATTGAAAGGATTAGATTTTGTTAAATAAAAGTGTTTTTTCAAAAATTTTAGATAAAGAATTACCTGCAACATTTATATATGAAGATGATGTTGTCTTTTCTATTATGGATGCATATCCATTCCGTGAAGGACATTTTTTGGTTATTCCAAAAAGTCCAGAACCAAATATTTTAGAAAACGATGAAGCTACCTTCTTACATGCTATGAAAATAGCACGTAAATTAGCTAAAGAAAGAGTTATTGATCAAGGGATTCCCGGTTTTAAAATTGTTATTAATACTGGGGAATATGCTGGTCAAACTGTTTTTCACAGCCATGTTCACGTAATTCCTTTTAAAGTGAAAATAGAATCTACAAAAATAACACCTTAATGTGTTATAATTAGGTTATCTTCAATTACACATAAGAAGTTGCTCATGCAACTTTTTATCTTTTTAGGAGGTTATAGTGAATTATTTAAAAATCTTAAAAGACCATTTTAATGATCAAATTATCTCAGCCAAAATAACAGAAGCAGTTTTTGGAAAAACCCTTACAATTGAAGTGAATGCAAACAATTTAGATTTAGTAATCCAATATACTCAGCAAATTGAACGTTATTTAGAAGAGATTAATGCTTATCCAGATGATTTAAATATCGAGGTACTTTCAAAGGGAGAAGATTTAAATCTAAATTTAGAAAATTTGAACTTATACCTTGAAAAAATGGTTAAATTAAGCTTTGTGAAACCAATAGAAAAAGAATTGATAATGATTGGTAAAATAATTCAAGTAAATGATGATTCAATTATTCTTCAATGAAATCAAAAAGGAAGAATTCGTAAAATTCATATAGAAAAAGAAAATATTAAAACCGGAGAAATTTATATTAAATTTTAGGAGGAAAAATGGCAAAGTCAAAAAAAGTTACCGTTGAATTAAATCCAAATCAAAAATGATATTTGATTACTAAAGGATATGCACAAAAACATCAAATGACTTTAGAAGAAACATTGGAAATTTTTTCTTTTGAAACAACTAAAGCCATTAACAAAGATATTGATCCTGAAGCAAAAATTGTTTTTTCACTTGATGAGATAAATAAAGAAGTTATTATTAGCAACTTAAATGGTGAAGTAGTTGAAAATGATTTTGAATTCGAAGATACCGAAGAATCTTTAGATATTCAAAGAATTAGCTTTATTGCTTTAAAAGATGCTAAAAAAATAAATCCTAAAGCAGTTGAAGGGGATAAGTTTCCAATTTTGCTAGATTTTGAAATTATTCCTGAAAAAAGTAAATTAGCCATTAAAAATGGTTTTTATCAAAACTTTAAAATAACTGAAAAGAAAAAAATCTATCAACGTTATTTGCCTTTAGTTGGAAATAAAATTAAAGCCGAAGTACTTTCAAGAAACTCAAATGGTTCATATAATTTACGTTTTGAAGATGGTGTAACAGCTTTTTTACCAGCTTCAAAAGTAAATAAAAGTTTAGATATGAATTTAGGATCTTATTTAGATGTTTATTTAGAACACGTTAATCCAGAAAATCGTTTAAGTATTTGCGAAGTTACTACTGATTCACCAAATGAAATTAGAGATATTATTATCAATGAAATTCCTGAAATCAATCAAGGATTACTTCAAATTGTTAAAATTGAGCGAACCCCTGGCATAAGAACTAAAATTGCTTTAAAAGCAACTGGTAATTCAAATGCTTTTGATCCTTTTGGAGGTGTTTTTGGCGAAGGAGCTAAAAGAATACTTGCTATTTCAGAAAAATTAAATGGTGAAAAAATTGAAGTTATTAAATACTCAACTAATATTTTAGAATTTATCAAAAATGCACTTTCTCCAGCTAAAATTGTGGATATAGTTGAAGATAAAAAAGTTTATTATGCTATTGTCGAAGAAAATGAAATGAAAAATGCCATTGGTAAAGGTGGAGCCAATATTGATTTAGCAATTAAACTAACTAATTCAAAAATTAAAATTATTAGTGTTGAAGAAGCTCTTGAAAAAGAAATTCAGTTTAACAAAAATCGTCTTTATGAAAGAAATAAACCTGTTAAAAAACCAAAATATAGCCCAAGAGATTCACGAAGAAATGAATACTTTAAGGGAATTGAAATTAATATGAGCGAATTTTCAGATGATGTAGCTCAATTTAATGAAACTCAAAAAAATCCAGCCAACTTTTTTGAAAATACGAAAATTAAAACTAAAAATAATAATCCAAAAGCAAAACAAAAACGTCTTAATGGTTCAGAATTAGATGATTTATTTAGTCAAGAAGCTCTTACTTTTGATTTGGATAATGAAAATGATTATGATTTTATTGATCAAATCGAATTTAATGATTTTGAATATGAAGATGATGATTCAGAAACTGTTGATGATAATCAAAATCAAGCTGAAAAACCAGTAGTTAAAGCTTATAAAAACGCAAAAGTAGAATTAAAAGACTTTAAAGTTGATACTGATTTAGCTAATTATGGACTTGATTTAAATCTAAATTTAGATTTAAGCGGATTTGAAGATGAATGAGAAAAGAAAAAATAATTACACTCGGAAATGTATTATTACTAACGAAATTTTACCAGTGGAAAAATTAGTACGTTTCTCTTTACAAAAAGATTCTAAGGAAATATTTTTAGATTTAGAAAATGTTTTAAAAGGTCGAGGAGCTTATTTTCAATTTTCCTTAGCTAATTGAGAAAAGATTAAAAAAACCAAAGCTTTAAATAGAGTTTTTAGGTTTAATGTTTCAAATGAAAATTATTTGAAAATCGAAAAAGAACTGTTGGAGGTGTTACATGAGCAAAAAACATAGAATTAGTAATGTTAATGATGTTAAAGAACAATTAGTTACAACCAAAACCGAATTGAAAAATGGGGTATTTACTTTTACCGGAAGAATGACCATTGCTGATTTTTCCCAAAAAGTTAACAAAAATGCTAACGATATTATCAAACGTTTTTTTATGCAAGGAAAAGCAAGGACATTGAATTATATCTTAGAAGAAGAAGAAATTGCTGAGCTTTGCGTGGAATATGGTTTTGATTTTAGCAAAGAAACCAACGTTGATGCAACGAACTTTTTAGATGAGGTTAGTTTTATTGACAAAGAAGAAGATTTAATTAAAAGAGCTCCAATTATTACGGTTATGGGACATGTTGATCATGGAAAAACCACGTTAATTGACAAAATTAGAAATTCAAATATCGCAGGATTTGAAAATAGCGGAATTACTCAACATACTGGTGCATATCAAATTGAACACAAAGGAAATAAAATTACTTTCATTGATACTCCAGGTCATGAAGCATTTACACACATGCGTGCACGCGGAGCTAAAGTTACTGATATTGTGATTTTAGTTGTTGCTGCTGATGATGGAGTTATGCCTCAAACAAAAGAAGCAATTAGCCACGCTAAAGCAGCTAAAGTCCCAATAATTGTGTTCGTAAATAAAATGGACAAACCAAATAAAGATTTAGATCGTCTTAAAGGTGAACTTGCGGAAAATGATGTGGTTGTTGAAGAATATGGCGGAGACACTCAAATTGTTTATGGTTCAGCACTAAATGGCCAAGGGTTAGATGATTTATTTGATCAAATTATGCTACTAACTGAAATTTTAGATCTTAAAGCAAACCCAAAACGTTATCCAATTGGAACTGTTATTGAATCAAGGGTAGATAAAGGAGTTGGAGCAGTCTCAACAATTATTGTGGAAAATGGAACTTTATATAAAGGTGATTTTATCGTTGCAGGCTCAAAATATGGAAGAATTAGAATGCTTCTTGATTCGCATAAACAACCAACAGATAAAGTTGAACCAGGAGCTCCAGCAATTGTATCAGGCCTTAATTATGCCCCTGATGCCGGAGACAAATTCATTGGATTAAATGATGAAAAATTTGCAAAAAAACTAGCTGAACAAAAAGCAGCTCACGATAAACTAAGTGCTTTAAGTTCAAGAGCAAATCAAGAATCTCTTGACGGTAAAAAAGTCTTTAACGTGATTATTAAATCTGATGTCCACGGAACTAGTGAAGCTATTAAAAGTCAAATTAATAATTTAGAAAATGATGAAGCAGTCATTAGAGTTATCTCCGCAGGAGCAGGAAATGTTAATGGAAGTGATTTGCTACTTGCAAAAGCTTCAAATGCAATCATTTTCGTATTTAACCTAAAGCCTGCTCAACCAATTAAGCAATCAGCGGCTAATCAAGATATCACTTTAATTAGTCATGATGTTATTTATAAAATTATTGAAGATTGCCAAGGTCTTCTTGATGCAGAAAAAACTCCAGTTTATGAAGAACAAAAAATTGGGGAAGCCCACATTATTAAAGTCTTCTTTTACTCAAAAGTTGGAAAAATTGCTGGATGTATTCAAGATAGTGGTTTAGTTAAAGCTCAAAGCAAAGTAAAAGTTTATCGTAAAGGTAAATTAATTCACGAAGGTGTGCTTGAATCGCTTAAACGTGAACTTAACGATGTGAAAGAAGTTCTTAAAGGAAAAGATTTTGGATGTCATATTAAAGATTTTAATGACATTGAAGAAGATGATGTTCTTGAATTTTTTGAAGATGTTAGGGTTAATTAGTTTAAAGGTATAAAATGAATATAAAAAATTTAATTCAGGATGTAAAAGATTTTCCGAAAAAAGGAATTATTTTCAAAGACATTTCTCCGCTACTTGCTAATGGAGAAGCATTAAATTGAACTATAAAAGAAATTGCAAAGCATTGCGAAGATGCTGATATTATCGTTGGACCAGATGCTCGAGGATTTTTATTCGGAACTCCCACAGCAGCATTTTTAAAAAAACCATTTATTATGGTTCGCAAACCAAATAAGCTCCCTGGAGAAGTCATACAAATGAGTTATGATTTAGAATATGGGTCAAATATTTTAGAATTACAAAAAGGATTTGTCAAACCTGGGCAAAAAGCTGTTATTGTTGATGATGTTCTTGCAACAGGAGGAACTACCAAGGCAATTATTAAATTGCTTAAATCTCAAGGAGCAGATGTAAAAAAAGTCATTGTTCTTTTAGAACTAGTGGACCTTAAAGGTCGTCAGCTTCTTGAAGATGAATCCGAAGTAATTTCGCTTATTAAAGTATAATTTTAAGATATATGAATTTAAAAACTCAAAAAATAAAACCACCTATTTGAAAGTTGGTTTTATTTATATTAAAAATAACTTTTTTAGGTTTTGGTGGCGGAAATGCAATGCTCCCAATTATCAAAAGTGAAGCTGTTGAGAAAAAAGGTTGATTAACTAACGAAGAATTTGATGAAATGGTTGTTATTTCTAATATGCTTCCTGGGCCTTCCACTACTCAATGTCTTTCATATGTTGTGCGAAAATTTTATAATATCTGAATTACTTATTTACTCATTTTAATTGGTGCATTGCCACATATTTTGTTCGCTTTTGGATTTTGAATTTTATTTGCCTATATTCCTGAGCAATATACTTATGTTATTGGAATTTGTGCGTTAATGCCTGTTATTGCTGGAGTTATTTTAATTGCTTGAAGATACATTAAAAAAAGCCAGCAAACTTTAAAATTACCAGTGTGATTGACAATTGCAATTATTTCCACAGCTTATTGTTTATTTGTTCCTTTTCCATACAATTTACCAATTTTTACTTTTGGAGTGCTATTTATTGCTACATTTGTTTATAGTTTAATTGTGTATTTTACTAATAAAAAAATAAATAAAACTAAAGGAGAACAAAAATAATGGTTATTTTAGTTTCTTTAGTTTTTATTGCATTAGTTTCTTTAACAGTTTTTGGCGGAGGAGCACTTTTTATTCCAGTATTTGATTGATTATGAAAATTTATTCCTCAAAATTATCCTAGCGTACAAATAAGTCAAGACCAAATTAATTCATTTTTAGCTGCAGGAAATGCCACTCCAGGGATTTTATCTCCTAAATTTGCTGTTTACACTGGTTGAGTTATTGCGGGGAATCATTGATATGCTTTTTTAATTTTAATTTTGGCATATTTAGCTTTTATGATTCCTGCTATATCACTATTACTTATTTTTCGTAAAATTATTCGTAAAAACAAAAATAAATTGTTTGTAAAAACCTTCTTTGATTTTATGTTTCCTGTTTTAATTGGTGTAATGATTTCTCTTTCAGTATCACTTTTTTTAAGAATTACTTATCCATTTTTAAGTTTTAATGGTGCAAGCAAATATATTAAAACTGATTATTCTAAAGATTTAACAAAAAATGGAATTTATAACTTTTTTAAAGGTTGAAGGTTAATTTTATTAATGATTTACAGTCCAATTGCAATTATTGTTTTTATTATTTTAATTCAAAGAAAAACACCAATTATTTATTTAATTTTTGCAAGCATTATTATAGGATTAGTAATTTTTGCTCCGTGAGCATTCTCACATTTTACCGAAATAAAAAATTCACTTCAAGTTGCTAAAACAAACTAAGAGATAAAAAATAGCCGTACGGCTATTTTTTATACTTTGAGAATTTGCTCTTCTTTTTCTTTAGTTAAAGCGTTAATTTTGTCAATTTGCTTATCTACAAAAACTTGCACTTGATCTAAGTAACTTTTTTGCATATCTTCAGAAAGCTCTTCATCAGCTTTAATTTGTTTATTAACTTCTTGTCGAGCGTTTCTTACTCCAACTTTAGCTTGTTCTGAATATTTTCCTAAACTTTTAATAATTTCATTTTTTCTTTGAGTTGTTAAAACTGGAAAATTTAATCTAACTTGATGTCCTTCATCAACTGGAGTTACTCCTAAATTAGCATTCATTAAAGCTTTATTAACTTCTTTTACAGAAGTAATATCATAAGGTTTAATGAGTAATTGTTGGGCTTCAGGAACACTGATATTAGCTAATTCTTCAAGTGGGGTAGGAGTTCCGTAATAATCAACTCTAATTCCTTTTACAATTTGTGGATTAGCTCTTCCAGTTGAAATTTTTGACATTTCAAAGCGATAGTGATTAATTGCTTTCTCACATTTTTCTTCTAAATCTAGTAAATATAAACCAATTTCCATTATTTTGTTACCTCTGTATGTAAAATTTTGTTTTGTAAAACTTTAATAATTGAATCTTTTTCAAGTAAGTTAAACACAATCAAATTAATATTGTTTTCTCTAGCCATACTTGTAGCTGTAAGGTCCATTACTTGTAATTTTTGTTCAAGAATTTGATCATAAGTAATGCTTGCAAAGTGTTTTGCTTGTGGGTTTTTCTTTGGGTCGCTATCATAAATTCCATCAACTCTGTTTTTCCCCATTAAAATAACTTCAGCTCCAATTTCTGAAGCATAAAGAGTAGCTGCAGTATCGGTAGTAAAGAATGGACGACCAGTACCACCAACAAAAATAACAACTTCCCCATCTTCAAGATATTTAATGGTTTTTTCATTAATATAATTTTCAGCTACTTTTGGATCAATGTTAATTGAACTTTGAACTCGAGCTTTAAGTCCAACTTTTTCAAATCCACTTTGAAGTGCTAAACCATTCATAATAGTTGCTAGCATCCCGATATAATCAGCTCGATTTCGAGGGATTCCGTTTTTTTCAGCTGAAGTTCCTCTTCAAAAGTTTCCACCACCAATAACAACAGAAATTTGTACTCCTTGCTCATTGATGTATTTAAGTTGTTTTGCAATATCAGCGACTAATTCATAGTCAATTGCAAGGTTTTTTTTTTATTAGAAAACCCTTCACCAGAAAGCTTTAATAATATTCTTTTGTATTTCATAAGTCTCCGAAAATATAAATTAACTTATATATTTATTATATTTTAAAATAATACTTTTAGAATAATATTATCAATAAAGCCGAAAACTCAAAGCTTTTTATTTCCACATTTGTTGCAGAAATTACATATTATCCGGAAAAATGTTATAATTAATCTCCAGAAAGGATAGATATGGAAAAAGAAAAATACCTATTCGCAATTGATTTAGATGGCACTACACTACGTTCAAGTGCCACTGGAGAAATTCATGATTTAACTGTTAATGCTATTAAAAGAGCCACACAAGAAGGTCATATTGTGTGTATTTTAACTGGTCGACCATGAAGAAGTACTAAAATGATTTATGAAGAATTAGGACTTAACACCATTGTAAGCAATTACAATGGTGCACATATTCACCACCCTAATGATGATACTTTTATCCCTTATGTCAAATATTTAAATTTAAATGAAGCACTTTACATTCTAGGGGATGAGAGAGTTGCTAAAGAAGTTTCAAATATCGCAATTGAAGGACCTGACTGAGTTCAATTACAACACCGTGATGAAGATTTAGAAAAAGTATTTGGATTTAAAACTACTTCAAAATTAAAAATTGGATTAGATTTTCACAAAATTCCTCTTATGCCAACAGGAGTAATTTTTGATGTTAAACCAACTACTAAAGTTGAAGAGTTAAGAAGATACTTAAAAGCTAGATATAGTGATTTAGCTGAATTTTCGTATTGATCAAAAGGTGAAGGATTAACACCGGTTTTTGATATGACTAATATTACCACTAATAAAGGGAAAGCTCTTAGTATGCTTATTCGTTATTATGATGTAAAAATTGAAAATACTATTGCTATTGGAGACGCATTTAATGATGTTCCGATGTTTAAAATTGCTAATGTTTCTGTTGCAATGGGGAATGCAGCTAAAGAGGTCAAAAAATACGCAACAGTTAAAATTAATAAAATTAACAAAGAAGGTGGAGTGGGATATTACATAAATAAATTTTTGGATAATCCTGCAGAAGAAATTGCTAAAAGCAATAAAATTAAACAAAAAAGAGAAGAAAACTGAGAATAATGAAGTACATTGAATTAAGCGATAAAGAACAAATTTCAGGTTTAGAAATAATTGGAATTGATGAAACAGGAGTATCAGATTATTTTACCCCTTTGATTTCTTGTGCTTTTTATTTACCCCGAAAATTGTACAGATGAGCAAAGTCTCTTGGGGTTGATGATTCCAAAAAACTTTCTAAAAATCAAATTTTAAGTATTGGAAGAAAACTTAAAAATCATCCAGAAATTACCTATTCAGTATATCGCTTAAAACAAAGCTCGTATAATAAAATTAATTCTAAATATAATGCTAATGAATTAAAGTTTTTTACTCATACTGGAGCATTAAATAATTTAAATAAAAAACTTTCTTTTAAAAATAAAGTTGTTTTAATTGATAAATATTCAACAACAAAATCAATACTAAAATATCATAATACTTTTTATATTTATGATAATTGAGCTGGTTTTGAAGAAATAAATACTGATGTTTATTTAGCTAATAGAGCCGAAAGCTTGAGTCTATCAGTTGCATGTGCTTCGATTATGGCTCGGTATGAATTGATTTATTATATGGAAAAACAAAGCCAAGAGTGAAATTTTAAATTTCCACTAGGCTCAGGGACAAAAACTCAAGAAAGTGTGTATCAATTTGCACAAACTTTTGGAGAGGATAAACTAAATGAGGTATGTAAAACTAGCATGAAAATGTCCCATCAACCAATAAAGTAAACTTATATTTTTTTCTAAAAGCTTGATTTTATGATAAAATAAGTTTACTACTTGCCGTCATAGCTCAGCAGGCAGAGCACTTCCATGGTAAGGAAGGGGTCGCTGGTTCAAGTCCAGTTGATGGCACCATTTCAAAGAATTGACCGACAAAAATAACCTTTTTTGATATGAACCCCAAAAGTTAGACAAAAAATTATTGAAGGAACTTAGTTCTGTATTGGACAGGGCTAAGTCCTTTTAATCTAACTTTAATTCTTTTGTTATTGTAGTAATCAATGTAATTGATAATAGCTTTTTCTAATTGTTCAAGCGATTTAAAAGTATGTTCCTTGCCATAAAACATTTCTGTTTTTAAAACTCCAAAAAATGATTCCATCATCCCATTATCTGGACTATTACCTTTTCGGGACATTGAAGCTTTTATCTCTTTAGAATTTAAAAATTTGTGATAACTATTATGTTGATATTGTCAACCTTGATCACTGTGTAAAATTGTTCCACTATATTTAGCTTTTGTGAAAGCCTTTTTAAGCATTTTTTCAACTTGCAATAAATTTGGGGAGCGAGATATAGTAAAACTGATAATTTCGCTATTATAACCATCTAAAATAGCTGACAAATAAAGTTTTTGAGAATGACTAGGTAAAGCAAATTCAGTAATGTCAGTGTAACATTTTTGCAATGGTTTTTTAGAATAAAAATCTCGATTAATAAGGTTTGGAGCTTTTTTGCCCACTTCGCCTTTGTATGATTTATATTTTTTACGCTTACGATTTCCGCCAATTAAATTTAGCAAATTCATAAGTCTTTTTACTTTTTTATGATTTACCAAATATCCACGATTTTTGAGTTCTAAAGTAATACGACGATATCCATAACTGCCTCTATGTTCATTATATATAGATATAATTTCGTCTTTAAAATTTTTATTTTTATCAGCTGAATTGATTTTTTTAAGATGATAATAATAAGTTGAACGTGATAGTTGAGCAATTTTTAATAAAATTTTTAATGAGAATCCTTCGTCGACCATTTCTTTAACTTTTTGGCTTTTATATTCTGTAAGTCTTTTTGATCCAACGGGATCCCTTTTAACTTTTTTAGGAAAATCACCTCAGTTCTAAGATATTCAATCTCTTGTTTAGCTTTTTCAAGTGGTGTTAATTTTTCTCAAGTTTTCTTTGGTTTACGACCCATTTTTGATGGCCTTCCTTTTTTCTTTTCAACAATAGTATACCCATTTTTCTTGTATTGAATAATTCAATTTGAAAGAATCCCTCAATTAGGTAATCCACATTGAAGTGAAATTTCTCTTGTAGAATGTCCTTTAAGAAGAACTTGATTAATCATTTCTAATTTTATTTGTGGAGAATAATATTGATTTTTAGTCTTTTTAACAATTTCAATTCCGTGACGATTTATCAGTGCGACAATATATTTTATAATTGCACGATTTACTCTAAATTTTATTGTTAAAGATTTTTCAGTAAATCCTTTTTTACGTAATTGATATATTTTGATTTTGTCTTCGTAACTTAGTTTCATAAAAATGAACCCCTTAATTTTGGATTTTATTGTCCAACTTTAGGGGTTCATATCATTTAAAGGTTATTTTTCTTTTTTAAAGAAATTATGAATAGGAATTGATAATTTATCATTAATTTTTAAAACATCATAATATTTTAAATTGACATTGTTTATTTCTTTAATTACTAAACTTTCATAATTTTGAAATTTAATATGACAAAGGACATTTATATCTTCAGTTTGCATTTTAGCTAAGATTTGATCAAAAAAATAGGGATTATTTTGTTTTGAAAGTTTCTTAAGATATTTTTTAATTAAGGAAGAATTTAAAATTTTAGTATTTGAATGAACAACTAAACTTAACGGAATCTCTCTTTGATTAATTATCAAATGCGGGAGAGGATTATTTAAAACTCGAGGACTTTGATATTTAATTAAATATTTATTTGAAGCAACAATTTTAATAAAATCATCTAAATACAAAATAAAGGATATTTCATTTAAATTTCAAATACCGCTTAAAATGTGGTTATATGTATTTTTATCAATTGAATAAACAAAACCCATTTCTTTAGCAATTTGATTAAATTTTTCTAAAATATCTATAAATTGCTCTTTATTTGTTTTCAACAATACCACCTTTACTTTTTGATTAAATTTAATTTAAATTATTTTCAAAATATTTAATTAATTGGTCAAGAATATTTTTTTCTCACATTGAATGTCCTGCTTTTTCAACAAAAATTAATTCAGTATTTGGATGATTAAGTTTTAATAATCAAGCACCAATTGGTCTAGTATCAATATCTTGCCGACCGTGAATAATTGTAATAGGGATTTGAGAAAATTTATTAACATTATTTAAAATATAATTATCTTCAGGAAAAAAGCATTTATTAACAAAATAATACGTTTCCATAAGTGCTATTTGTTTGTCAAGTTTAATATTTTTATTAAATTGCTTGGATTTTTTCTCGATGCTTACGAGCGAACTTTCTCATCGAGAAAATTCTTCATAACCCTTATTTTTAAGTTCTTTATTATAGCTTCCAGTAAATAAATTAAAGTATTTTTCAATATTATTTTTACCAGGTATTTTTTCAACAAAAAGACTAAATCTCTCAAATTCTTGCGGATAAAAGTCTGAAGCACCTTTTTCATATAAATAATCTATATCTTCTTGTCTACCTAAAAATACACCTCTAAGAAGTATTTTTAAAACATTTTGTGTATATTTAATTGCATAAGCTAAAGCCAATGTAGTTCCTCAACTGCCGCCGAAAAGTAGAATTTGCTTTAAATTTAGTTTTTGTCTAACTAATTCGATGTCTTCCACTAAATTTTGTGTGCTATTTTCTCTTAATTCACAATAAGGAAGACTTTTATTTGTTCCTCTCTGATGGATTAAAACTATAAAATATTTATCCAAAGGAATTAATTTTTGTAATTTTTGTGAATTAAATCCCCCGCCAGGACCTCCATGAATTACAAAAACTGGCATATTTTGTCTGTTTCCGTAAGTTTCATAATAAACTTTATGCAAATTAGTTTCTAGATAATCAAATTGAAAATTATTATTCATATGATAATTGTACTTTTTTATACAAAAAAGCAACGTAAAGACGTTGCTTAAAAATTTAATTATTTTTCATTTGGCCTTGAAAAGACATATCTACCAGTTTCAGTAACTAATATATCATCTTCAATCCTTGCTCCACCTATTCCTTCTAAATAAATTCCAGGTTCAACTGTAATAATCATTCCAGGTTCTAAAATATAATCAGATCTTGATGAAACATTCGGAAATTCGTGAACATCAATTCCAAGACCATGCCCTGTTCCGTGTAAAAAGTAATCTCCATATCCTTTTGAAATAATGTAATCACGGCAAATTTTGTCAATTTCGCTAGCTTTAATTCCTGGTTTAACATTTTTTCTACCTAAATAAGCTGCTTCTTCAACAATTTGCAAAATTTCTAACATTTTAGGATTTGCTTTATTTTTATCACCTAAAATTGTGGTTCTTGTAATATCAGCTGTATAACCTTTGTATAAAGCTCCAAAATCAACTTTCAATAAAGAATTATCTTCAATTAGTTTGTCGGTAGGGTGATGGTGTGGTTCAGCTGATGAAGCTCCTGAAGCGATAATTTCATCAAATCCTTCTTTATCTGCTCCGTGTTTTTTCATTAAGAAGTTAAGCATTGCAGCTCCTTCTTTTTCCGAAACACCAGGTTTTACTCACTGGATAAATTCTTCATATGCAGCTAAAGAAATATCGATAACTTTTTGCATTTTTTCAATTTCTTCAGCACTTTTGATAATTCTTAAATCCTGAGCATCTACTCATTGCACTTGTTGCGGTTTAACTAACGAAACAATTCGATTTTCTCAATTTTTAACTAAATAATTATTTTCTAAAACAATTGAATTGAATTTTTTATTATCAAATCATTTTTTAAGAACATCACCAGTCATTAGCACAACTTCTACATTTTTAGCATGTTTTTGACAATATTCAATATAACGAGAATCAACAAATAAGGTTGCTTTATCTTTTTCAATAACAATTAAACCATCTGATGTTTGAACTCCTGCGTACCATAATCTAGTTTGTGGAGCTTCTGAAATATAAGCATCAACTTTTAAATTTTCAAACATTTTATCTAATCTTTTTCTGTCCATTTTTCTCCTATTCATTTACTTGTTCACTAAATTATAAACTTTTAAAATAAATTATCTTATTTTAGTTTAAAAAAGCACAAAATATGTGCTTTAATTGTTGAGATTTATTTTGAAGCTAAAGCAAGCTCAACTAAAGTTTTAACCATTGCACCATCTGGTTTTGAACCTTTATTAGCTGTTCCAGCAACATCAAGGTGAATGTATTCAACATCTTCAGTAAATTCTTTTAAAAACATTGCAGCCGAAGAACTTCCAGCTCCAGCACCACTAAGATCAGTATTTTTAAGGTCTGCAACTACTGAATTTTTAATTTCTTTAGCAAACTCTTCATCTAAAGGCATTCTTCAAACAAGTTCCTTAGCTCTATCAGCTGCTTGCTTTAAATCATCTCAAGCTTTATCGGTGGTAGCTCATACTCCAGTGTATGTGTGTCCTAAAGCCACTAAAATAGCTCCAGTTAAAGTCGCTACATCCACAAGTCTTGTTGCTTTAAGTTCTCTAACAGCATATGTTAATCCATCAGCCATAACGAGTCTTCCTTCAGCATCAGTGTTATTAACTTCAACAGTTTTTCCATTCATTGAGGTTCATACTGAGTCTGGAAGAGAAGCATCCCCATTAACTCTATTATCGGTAATACACATAATAGCTGCAACATTTGTTTTAGGTTTTAATTGTGCAATTGCTTTAAGAGCACTAGCAACAAATACCGAACCAGACATATCAAATTTCATATCAAGCATTGAACGACTTGGTTTAAGTGAGTATCCTCCTGAATCAAAAGTAATTCCTTTACCTACATAAACAGTTTTTTCTTGAGATTCTGGATTTCCATTGTATTCAATAACTACAACTCTTGGTTCATAAACGCTTCCACGGTTAACCGAAAGTAAAAGCCCCATTTTTAAATCTTCAATTTGTTTTTTGTTTAAAACAGTAACTTTTAAGTTTTCATATTGAGATAAGTTTTTTTCAACTAATTCAGCAAGATACTCAGAGTTTAAAATATTTGGTGGGGTTACTTGTAAGTCTCTAGCAAAGTTAACAGCTTCTGATAAAATGGTATATTTTTCAAAAACATCTTTATATAAATTTTCGTTTGCTTGCATGAGTAGTGAAGTTTGGTATTTAGTGTCTTTTTTAAGTGTTTTAGCGTTGTAAATTTTTGCATTTACAAAATTATATGCTTCAGTAAAAGCTCTTACTACACAAGGTTCACAAACTACCCCTTTAACAAATGAATCAAGGTCCACTTGAACATTTCTGCTTTGAGAAGCAAAATAGCTTTTAGCAAATTTAAAGACAACTTCAAATTTATAATCTTTTTCTTCTCCTAAATAAACTAAAGCTTCGTTTTTATCTAGGTATTCAGTTACTGTTGAATTTTTTTCAATTAAAGTAGATGGATATTCATCGCCTTTAAAAACAGCTTTTAATAATAAGTCGTTATTTCTGACTTTATCAATTTGTTTAATTTTCATATTAATCCTTTCTAAACTATATAAATTTTACCTTTTTGAAAAATAAACCTTATAAGTTTTTAGCAAATTCTACCAAGGTTGCAACCAATACACCTTGAGGTTCACCTTTAAAATCAGCTGTACCTGCAATATCGCAGTGAATATAATCTACATCTTTAACAAATTCTTTCAAAAACATAGCCGCTTGTGAAGAATCTTGACGCACAGTTGAACTTCAGTTTAATAAATCAGCAACTTTTGAAGATTTATTCCCTTTATCATAATCTTCATGCATTGGCATTCTTCAAACTTTTTCTTTAACTTGTGAAGCAGCTTTTAAAAAAGATTTAACTTTAGCATCGCTTTGGCTAAATACTCCAGTATAAACATGTCCAAGTGAAGATAAAATAGCTCCAGTTAAAGTCGCAACATCCACAATTGTAGTTGCTTTAAGTATTTCAGCTGCATAATAAAGACCATCTGCAAGCACTAATCTACCCTCAGCATCAGTATCAGCAACTTCAACTCATTTTCCGCTCATTGATTGATAAACATTTTCTGGTAAAGAAGCATCCCCGTTAATTCTATTATCGGTAATGCACATAATTGCAGAGACATTTTTAGCTAGTTTTAATTGAGCAATTGCCTTTAGAGCATATGCAACAATTGCTGAACCAGACATATCGAATTTCATACCTTCCATATGATATCCTTTGGTGTTAACTCCTCCAGTATCAAATGTAATTCCTTTACCTACATAAACAGTTTTTTCTTGAGATTCTGGATTTCCATTGTACTCAATAACCACAACTCTTGGTTCGTGAGTACTTCCTTTATTTACCGAGAGTAAAAGCCCCATATTTAGTTGTTCAATTTCTTTTTTAGTAAGAACTTTAACTTTTAAATTTTCAATTCCTGATAAATCTGAAGCAACAAAAGAAGCTAAATTTTCACTATTTAAAAAGTTTTCTGGAGTAATTTGTAAGTTTCTTGTTGTTGTAATTGCTTCAGCAACAATAAGTAATTCTTTTAAATATTTATCATCATAATTTTGAACTAAAAGTGATAATTCTTTTTCTTCTGTTTTTTCTGATTTAAAAGTTTTTTTAAATAATTTTGCACTTCCAAAATCAGTTGATAAAACTGCAAGACGAAGAGCTTCTTCTTTATTAAATTTTTCTTCCAATGAAGCAACATCTAAAACATAATCACGATTAATTGATTTTGGAAGTTTTCTTAAGAGATTTTGAACTTCAAAGTATGAAAAATATTCTTTTTCAACATATAAATAAGCAACATTATTTGATAAATCTTCAGTAATGTGATTTTGTTTTTTAATTACAAATTCTGGGTGTGAAGAATTTTCAAATACTATCTTTAAAGCAATATTATTTTCATTTAATTTTTCTTGAATTTTAATCATTTTATTCTCCTACTGAATTTTCTTTTATAAATAATTGCAGTGATAAATTTGCACTTTCTCGATAAGCTCTAGTTAAACCACCGGCACCTAGTTTTATACCCCCGAAATATCTAACAGTTATAACTAATAAGTTATTAAGTTTTTTAATTTTTAATAATTCGTAAATTGGTCTTCCGGCAGTGTTTTTTGGTTCTCCGTCATCACTAAATCCTGCATTTTCTCGTCCATCTTCTAAAAATAAGTAAGCATAACAAATATGTCTTGCTTTTTTGTGTTCTTTAGCAATTTTTTGCAAAAAATTTTTAATTTCATTTTTATTAGATATGCGAAAAATGTATGAATAAAAAGAAGATTTTTTAACTATAAGCTCACTCCTATAATTCATATTAGTAATTATATTTATTTTATGAATATTTAAAAACTTAATTTATTGAAACTTATCTAAAATATCAAATAAATTTACCAAATAGTATAATTTCAGTAGTATAATTTTTAACTTTAAAAATTAACAAAGGAGATATATAAAAATATGAGCAAAAAATTATCAATTGAAATTAAAGATGTTGAAAAGTTACAATTTTTCATCAAAGAAACAGCACAAGAAGGTGATTATATTGATTTAAACGATCTTTTAAACAAAGATTTTACCAATATTCACTCTTTTAAAAGTGATTTAACTGAAAAATTAAAAAACATGTATAAGCAAAGTTTTTTACAAGAATATGAGCAAACAAAAAAACAAGAAAATGAAAAAACTATTTCATTAATTGAAAATAATTTAAAACTTGAATTTGAAGCAAAAAAAGAAAAAGAAATTCAAGATCAAAAAGATCAATTTACACAAGAATTAAGTAAAAAAGAATCGGAATTAGTAAAGGTAAAGAGTGATTTAGAATCTCTTAAAATTCAAAAAGAAGAGCAAGAAAAAAGAATTGATTTGATTAAAAAAGATCTTCAAAATGAAATAGAAAATCAAAAAAATATCGAAATTCAAGGACTTAAGTTTAATTATGAACAACAAATAAATCAAAAAGAAAATGAAATTGTTAAATTAAAAACTAATTTAGAAATTGAAAAAAGTAGTGCTGAACAAAAAATTAAAGATACTGTAGAAAATGAAGTTGGTAAAAGAGAAAATGATTTAATCAGACAATATGAAGAAAAATTAAGAAACGAAGTTAAAGAAAAAGAAATAAAAATTTCGTCTCTTGAACGAGAACTTAATGATTTTTCGAAAATGTCTACAAAAATGATTGGAGAAGATTTAGAAAATAAAGTTGAAGATCGACTACGTGAAATGTTTGCTCCATTTAGAGAATTTGTAAAATTTGGAAAAATTACAAAAGCCAAATCTGAAAAAAATGCTGATGAAACTTCACTTGAAGGAAAAAAAACTAAGGCTGATTTTTATGTTGAGTTTTTAAGCAAAAAAACTCAAGAATCAATTGGAAAAATTATTATTGAATGTAAATCTCAAGAATCGGACAAAGGGACCACTAAAAACTCAGACCACTTTAAAAAGCTTGAAAAAGATCGAAATAAAGAAAATGCCCATTTTGCACTTCTTGTAACTAATTTAGAAGCTAATAAAGAATTTTTTGTCTATACACCTAATGAAGATGAGTATCAAAAAATTGTAGTGTTAAGATTACCTTTTTTAGGATCTGTTCTTTCGTTATTTTATTCTTATTTTGAAAAACTTGAAATGAGTAAAATTAATGAAGAATCAGTTCAAAGAGCTCAGGCATTTATGCTTGGAGCAGAAAATATAAAGAAAGTATTTATAGATTCTTTAAAAGGATTAAAAGATAGACAAGAAGAAATTTTTAAAGCAATTAATGGATTAAGATCTCAAACTGATAAGTTAGAAAAACTAGTTGATAAAATGGTTCGAATTGATCTTAATAAAATTTATAAATCTTTAACATTTCAACGTGATTTACCTTCTGAATTTTTATTAACTAATTTTCCTGAAACATCAGAAGAAAAATTAAAAGAACTACCATATGAAGAACTTATATCAAAATAAACTCCAAAAGTTATATTAAAAGAATATTAAAATAACTTGTCTTGTTTAATCAAAATACAAGTTATTTTAATTTAATTTTTCGTACAATTGAACAATTTCACTTACATTTAGTTGTTGAATACGCACATTTTCTGAATGTTTTAGTTCTGTAAATGATTGGATAATTTTATCTTTATTGTATTTTTTCAATAATGAATATATGAGCTTTTTTCTTCGATTAGCAAAACAAAGTTTAAAAAATTCTTTGATTTCATTTCATTGAGAAGTTGAAATATTTTCTTTAAAAACTAGCGATACAATAGCTGAATCGACTTTTGGGGCCGGAGAAAAACAAGATGCTTTAACAATAAATTCTAATTTGACTTTTGCCAAATATTGGCAAGATACAGATAATTTTGAATATTCAGGAGAATTAATTGAAGCACTCATTCTTTGGGCAACTTCTTTTTGCACCATTAGCAAAACACCTTTAAATTTATCTTTGTTTTCAAAAATTTTAAATAAAATATCGGTAGTAATGTAATAAGGAATATTAGCGATAATATAAGTATTTTTAAAAGTGTTTAAATCAGCTTTTAAAAAGTCTTCATTTATAATTTTTAAGTTTTTTTGCTCTGAAAATTGAGCATTTAAAATATTTACCATATCCGAATCTATTTCGTAGCAAGTTACTTCAGAAGCATTTTTAACTAATTCTTTAGTTAATGCTCCTCTTCCAGGGCCTATTTCTAAAACTGGTTGATTGTTAAAGTCAAAAACTTCAATAATTTTATTAATAATATTTTGGTCTTTTAAAAAGTTTTGACCAAAATGTTTTTTAGCATAAATTTCCTTTTTCATACTATTTTAGGTTAAAAAGGTCTCTTAAGTTTTGATTTATTTTTGAAACAAATTTATCCATCCCCACTTTTTTTAGTCCTGCAATATAATAAGCAACAAATAAAACAGTATTTGGTTCATTGGTTTGTCCACTATAAGGATGAACTCTTAAATATGGAGAATCAGTTTCAGTTAAGATTTGATTTAAAGGTAAATATTCTATAACTTCTCTTGTTTGACTTGCACTTCCATAAGTGACTACCCCACTAAAAGAAAAATAGCAATTTAACTCTTGAAATTTTTTTGTTCATTCTAAGTTTCCGGCAAAAGTATGAAGCATTGATTTAACCTTATATTTTTTCATAATATTATAAGCATCTTGATATGCATTTCATACATCTTCTTTATCACGAATATGCACAACTATTGGTAAATTATGTTCTTGTGCAAGAATAATTTGTTTTTCAAAAGCTTGTCTTTGTAATTTGTGATCTGGACCATCATCGTAAAAATAATCAAGTCCAATTTCACCTATTGCAACAATATCTTTTTTAAGTAAAGGTAAAATTAATTTTACATCTTCAATTTGTTTAAGATCTTCAGGATGAATCCCGACAGCTGCCTTAACAATTGCATTTTTTTTAGCGAGTTCAACGACTTTATGATTTTCATCCCGATGTCCTCCATTAACAATCATAAATTCGATGTTATGAGTTTTAGCTTGATTGATAATTTCGTCAATTACTCAATCAGGATAAAATCTATTTGTAAGATGGTTATGTGCATCTATAAAGTTATTTTTTTTCTTTGCCATATTATTTTCCTAAACAAAAGTTCTTAAACATTGCATCTAAAAGATCTTCTTTATTTACATTTCCTTTGATATTTTGTAATGATTCTCACGCATCGTATAAATCAACAATAATTACATCAAAAGTCATTCCTGATTGAATTGTCAAAATTGCATTATCAATTGAAATTAATGCTTGTTTAACTAACGAAAGTTGTCTGGTGTTAGATAAAATTCGTTCATCTAAAACATTAATATTATCAAAATGAGCAACAAGAGCATTTTCTAGCTCTTGAATTTGATTTTCCTTAGCTGAAATAGAAACAAATTCTTTAGAACTTAAAATGTTTAAGTCAGCTTTATTCATTACTTTGATGTAAATTTTATTGTTTTTTGTTGCTTCTTGATAAATTAAATCATCATATTGGTTATTTTCTTGGGTTGGGTCAAAGACATGAATAACAAGATCGGCTTTTTGAATTTGTTCAAAAGATTTTGCAATTCCAATTGATTCAACTTTTTCTTTTGCTTCTCTAATTCCGGCCGTATCAACTAATTTAAATAACATTCCTTGAATTTGGTATGAAGCTTCAATTGTATCACGAGTAGTTCCGGCTATATCAGTGACAATAGCTTTATCTTCAGAAAGAAGAGCATTTAAAATACTACTTTTACCCACATTAGGTTTTCCAACTAAAGCAACTTTTACTCCTTCAAAAACATAGCGAGCATTTTCAGATAAAGAAACAATTTCTTGAAGTTGAATTTTAAGTTTGTTCAAACTTGTTAGCATAATTTGATCATCAATATTTTCTAAATCTAAATACTCAGGATAATCGATATTTACTTCACTAAGTCCAATTAAATAAGAAATATCATTAATGAATTTATCAATTAATTCGCTCGTTTTTCCGTTGAATTTGTTAATTGAGGCTTTGCTTTGCAAAGTAGTTTGAGCAAAAATTAATTCGTGAATGGCTTCAGCTTTTACTAGGTCAATTTTTCCATTTAAAAAGGCTCTGCGAGTAAATTCGCCTTTTTCAGCAAGTCTAGCTCCGTTTTTTAAAATTGTTTCTAAAACTAAATTAGTAGTTATTATACCGCCATGACAATTAATTTCTACTAAAGGTTCTCCGCAGTAATTGTTGTAAATAATTTGACCTTCTTTTTCTTTCCCGACAAACCACATTACTAAAACTTCATCAATCATCTGTGGACCATCAAAAATATGACCATAAGTAATTTCATGATCTTTACCTTGTTTCCCTTTAAAAATTTTTGAAACTATTTTGGCAGCATCTGGACCAGCAACTCTAACTATTGAAATTGGTTGGTTAACATATGAACCAGATGAAATTGCAGCAATATTATCATACATATATATTAATTTTACCTTTTAAGTTCAAAAATTGCGTATTTTGCTAAAATTTTTATATGAACATTTTGGATACTTCAATAGCAGTTTTTGGTTGGTTTACTGTTGTTTTAACAGTTGGGTTATCATTTCCGCAACTTATTAAACTTCTTAAAGAAAGAAAAACGCAAAAAGTAAATTTTTATTCTTTTTGAATTTTGCACATTGGAATTTTAACTTGAACAATTTTTGGGGTATTAAGTGATTCAACAAATCCTTTTAAGCTTCAAAATGTTGTTATTGCTGATGGTGTTTCATTATTTGTTAATGGAATTATGACTTATTTACTTTATCATTTTTATGATTTTAATTTAACAAAACCAAGTAAGCTTCCGGTAGTACTACAAAGTGTCCAAGCTAGAAAATTGCTTGCTTTTGCCGGAGTATTATTAACTTGAGTAATTGGAATTATTTTCATTAGCCTTTACTTTAGTAATTCAGCTTTTCGAATTTCTTCAAATGCGGCCACAATTTTTGCTATTATAGCTCCATCACTAACAACTTTTGCTTTTGCTCCACAACTTTATACTTCAATAAAAAACAAAAATTGAAAAGGCATCTCACCAATGATGTTTATTATTTTTGAATTAAATAACTTTTGTTGAATTGTCTTTTGAATTTTATCAATTTCAAAATATGGAGCAAATTTAGATTTAATTGGTGGATTAATTTGACAAATTGTTTCATTTATTTTGTATGGATACCAATTAAGTATGGTTATTAGATTTAATTATTTTAAAGCAAATAATTTTGCTTAATTTTAATATGGGGTTTAGTTATGAAGATGAACATATTAGATATTAAAAAAATGGCTCACGAAATTTTAAAAAACCAACAAGTTGAAAATGATTTTATCGAATATAAGAAATCTCTCACTTTTAAGGGCAGTATTTTAAAAACTGCTTGTGCATTTGCTAATAATTACATGAATAATGAAATAGGATTAATATTTATTGGAGTTGAAGAAGTAGATGATGAAAAATCGGGAATAAAAGCTATTCCTAAAATACCTATATCAGGAATAGAAAAATCTCTTTTGGAAAAAACTGAAAAAGAAGTTAAATCTCTTCTCTCTCATATAAATGTACGTCCAAAAATTAATTATCAAATAATTGCAGATAAAATTGATAATAAACATTATATTGTTATTGCTATTGAAGAATATTATAATGGACCTTACACAACAACTGAAAAAGCAGAAAAAGATGAAAATATTAGACTTAAACAAGGAAAGTATATTAGAATAGAAAGAGATTCTCGTATTCCTACAAGTTCAGAAGAATATGAACTTACAAGAAAATTTGCGAATTTGAATTTTTCTTCTAGTTGAAATGAAAAAGCTACTCTTGATGATTTAAATTGAGATTATATGAAAAATATTTAAAGGAAATTGGAGTAAAAGAAGATACATTAAACTCAACTAAGCTTGAAATAGCAAAAAATTTAGAACTTATAGATGACGGGAAACACGGTTATTATAGAGTAAAAAACTTTGCAGTTCTTATGTTTTGCGAATATCCTAAAAAGTTTATTCCTAATGCTTATGTTGAAATTACTAGAGAAGTAAATGGTACCGATAAAATAGAATCTAAGATATTTGATGGACCAATATGAACTCAAGCTCAACAAGTTTCTCAATATTTTGAAGAGAATGTATTTTCTTCATACATAATAAGAACCAATAATAAAACTGAACATAATAAAATTTATAATTATCCGCTTAATGCTTTTAGAGAATTAGCTAATAATGCTATTTTGCACAATGAGTATGATAATAATGAGAATATAAGAATTACCTTTCATAAAAAATATATTTCTTTTGTTAATCATAACAAACCACTACCACCAGTTACAATTGAATCGATGAATAAAAAAGAAACTTTTGACACAAGAAAATATTTAAATAAAAAAATAAGAGAGATGTTCAAAGATTTAAAATTAATAGAATCATTTGGAACAGGAATTCGAAGAGCTAAAAATGCATTACGTGAAAATAAATCTCCTAAAGTGGAGTTTTATCCAATAACTAATAGTGAAAATGATAATTATACAGAAGCAATAATAAGAATAAATAAGGAATTTTTAAAAAATAGTAAGAATCACGTAATTATTAATGATGAATTAATAAATAAAGAAGAAAAAAAGAAAGAAATCATTTTTTTATTAAAATCTAATCCTAAATTAACTGCAGAACAAATTTCTAATAAATTGCAAATTAACGCTATTTGACATTATTTAAATGAACTTAAAAAAGAAAATAAAATAAAAAGAGTGGGTTCAACAAAAGGTGGGGAATGAATTGTTATTGAATAAAAAAGAATAATAATTAATCAAAGAAACATCAAAGAAACATCAAAGAAACATCAAAGAAACATCAAAGAAACATCAAAGAAACATCAAAGAAACATCAAAGAAACATCAAAGAAACATCAAAGAAACATCAAAGAAACATCAAAGAAACATCAAAGAAACATCAAAGAAACATCAAAGAAACATCAAAGAAACATCAAAGAAACATCAAAGAAACATCAAAGAAACATCAAAGAAACATCAAAGAAACATCAAAGAAACATCAAAGAAACATCAAAGAAACATCAAAGAAACATCAAAGAAACATCAAAGAAACATCAAAGAAACATCAAAGAAACATCAAAGAAACATCAAATATAAATATCTTCTAAAGAACAAACAAGATAAAATGAAAAATATAATTTTAAAACCAGAATAATTCATTCATCATTTAAATTTTATTTACAAAAGATTTTTTCTATTGCAGCATTATTAAATACTAATTATATTTTCTGAGTCAAAAATTTTAGATTATTTTAATAGATTAAAAAATTCAAATTTCATATGAACTTGTAAAGCTAGGCAATAAAATCTAAAATTAAGTGGTTCATATGAATTTTATATGTTTTAGTTATTATCTTTGTAAAATAAACTACAAATAAACTACAAATAAACTACAAATAAACTACAAATAAACTACAAATAAACTACAAATAAACTACAAATAAACTACAAATAAACTACAAATAAACTACAAATAAACTACAAATAAACTACAAATAAACTACAAATAAACTACAAATAAACTACAAATAAACTACAAATAAACTACAAATAAACTACAAATAAACTACAAATAAACTACAAATAAACTAGATAATAACTTCTATTAATTAAATTAATATATATCACAAAATAAATTTAAAATCGCATTTTGAAATGCGATTTTTGTTCTATTTTAAAATATAAAGGCCTTAAAACAAAAGCAATTTTTAAAGTTTTTATCAAATAGTCTTTTTGTATAATAATATATAAAGAAATTAAATTTTTAATTATTTAAAAATCCACAATAAATCATTTTAAGGAGAAAGAAGTGACAAAAGACACCAGCAAAAGACACAATCTATAGAATCCCTTATTGAATTCACATTTAATGGAATGTTAATAAAGGATTATGGATTAGATGTTAAGTTAGAGCAAGAAAGTCTAAATTTAGAAATAGATAATGCTCTAAATGAATACAAATCTAAAAATGGAGGATCAGGAGGAAATCGTCCTGATGCTAAATTACTACTTAAAAGTAAAAGCGGAAAATATTATCCTATTTTAATTGAATATAAAGGATATAAAAATAAACTTGAAAAATTAAATCCCAAAAGCGAAGTGGATAACTGAAACAAAAACAACGAACCAATATTTGAAAACATTAGAGATTATGCTGTTAATGGAGCGGTTCATTACGCAAATGCTTTGCTTCATCTTACAAGTTACACCGATGTAATTGCCATTGGTGTGACAGGATCTAATAATCAATTTGGTGAATTAGAACCCCAAATTGGTGTTTATTATGTTTCTAAAGAAAACTTTGGAATTGGCCAAAAAGTTGGAGAATACAGCGATTTATCATTTCTTAAAAAAGAACACTTTGATGAGTTTATTGACAAAGTTAAATTGCTATCTTTAACTGAAGAAGAAATTAAAGAATTACAAAACAAACGTGAAAAAGCTATTGATGCTAGTTTAATTAAACTCAATAATGATATTTTTAAAAATGAAACCGGACTTTTGGAAAAAGACCGTATTTATTTAGTTGCAGCCACAATTATAGCTACTTTAGGAATTCCTGAAGAAGGATTATCATCCCTTTCTAAAAATGATTTAAATTCTTCAGAAGAAATGAACGAAAGAGATGGTGATATTCTTATTCGAAAAATTTCTAACTTTTTTGATAAGAAAAAAATTCCAAACATTAAAAAAGAACTTATTATAAGAACCTTAGAAAATACACTTAAATCTGAAAGGATTAATAAACCAGTTAATGGTGTAAGTCAACTTAAAAGAGTTTTTATTAAAATTGTTGATGATTTAGGTTTTTACTATAAAACAGGTCTTACCACCGATTTTACTGGTAAATTATTTAATGAAATGTATAGTTGATTGGGATTTACAAAAGATAAGCTTAATGATGTTGTTTTAACTCCTTCATATGTAGCCACTCTTTTAGCAAAACTTGCAAAAGTTAATAAAGATAGTTATGTTTGAGATTTTGCCACCGGTTCAGGAGGTCTTTTAGTAGCTGCTCGAAATGAGATGATTGAAGATGCTAAAAGAAAAATCAAATCTCCTGAAATCTTAGCACAAAAAATCATTAGCATTAATGCAGAGCAACTCTTAGGAGTTGAACTTTTAGAAGAAATTTATATGCTTGCTGTTATTAATATGATTTTAATGGGGGATGGAAGTTCTAATATTTTAAATAAAGATTCGTTGCTTGATTTTGAAGGAAATTATGAATTTGGAAAAGAAAACCAAAAATTCCCCGCAACTGCTTTTATTTTAAATCCGCCCTATTCAGCATCTGGTAATGGAATGATTTTTGTTCAAAAAGCATTAAATTTAATGGATAAAGGATATGCTTCAATTATTATTCAAGCTTCAGCTGGAACCGGAAAAGCTAAATCATACAATCAAGCAATATTAGAAAAACACACCTTATTAGCAAGTATTAAAATGCCTATTGATATTTTTATTGGAAAATCAAGTGTACAAACTTATATTTATGTTTTTAAAGTCGGCGAACCACACCATAAAGATAATATTGTGAAATTCATTGATTTTAGTTATGATGGATATACTCGAACCAATCGTAAAAAATCAAAAATTAATTTAGTAGATTCAGATAAAGCTAAACAAAGATATCAAGAAGTTGTTGATCTTGTACATTTTGGGAAGAAAAAACTTAAAATTTTTAATGAAGACCAATATTTTGAAGGTTATATTAATCCGAAAAATGGAGCTGATTGAAATCAATCCAAACCTATAAAAAGAATTCCAGTTTTAAAAGATTTTAAAAATACTGTTTCTGATTTTCTAGCTTGAGAAGTTTCAAATTTAATCAAAAGTGAAAATCTAGAGGACGAAAATCTAAAAAAGTAAATATCTCACTGGAAAATAAGTTAAATTTTGTCCAGTGAGAAGAATATAAAATCAGCGATTTATTTGAGGTAAAAACCTCTAGAGGTTTTGATGCTGGAAAGATGGATTTTGTTAAAAAATCTTCTAAAACTATTGAATTTATAGGTAGAAGCAAAGATAATTATGGAGTTCAAGGATATGTTAAAGAATTAAGTACCAAACCAAATGATCATAATGTAATATCAGTAAATCAAATTGGATATGTGCATGCACAAATTAGAAAAAATCCTTGATATTCTAGTCAAAATATATTTATTTTATCTCCTAGAAATGTCGATTTAATAAATTTAAGTGTTTTATCAGCTGTTAATAAATGATTAGAAAAATATACAGGAGGATATTCAAGCTATCCAACTTTAGAATCTTTGAAAACAGACAAAATATGACTTCCGACAAAAAACGGAGAAATTGATTTTAAATTTATCAATGAACTAACAAAAGAGCTGGAAGCTCAAAGAATCGCTGAGCTGGAAGCTCAAAGAATCGCTGAGCTGGAAGCTTATTTAACTGCTACAGGTCTTAAAGATTTTAATTTAACTAAGGAAGAAGACTTAGCGATAAGAAGACTATCAAATAATTTAGGCTCTAATGTTTTAGATATAAAATGAAGCGAATTCAAAATTAATGATTTGTTTGAAGTGAATTCAAGTAAAAAAACATTTAACGCAAATAAACTTAATATTTACAAAAAGCAAGAAAATGGCTTATTACCTTATGTAACTAGAACTTCAAAAACAAATGGTATTGTAGGATTTATTAAGGAAAATATTAATTTTTCAAATCCTGGAGATTCTCTAACATTTGGACAAGACACATTTAAGGTTTTCTATCAAAAGCAAGATTTTTTTACAGGCAATAATATTAAGATTTTACTCCCTAAATTCAAGCAAATGACAAATTATAAATTAAGATTTATTTCGTTGTGTTTACAAAAATCTGTAGAAAAATTATCTTGAGGAACTAATTCAGATTTTGATTTTATAAATAATATTAAATTTCATTTACCCACAAAAAACGGAGAAATTGATTTTGAATTTATGGAAACTTTAATTTCAGCAGTTCAAAAATTAGTTATTAAAGATGTTGTCAAATGAGCAGATAAAAGAATTGAATATACTAAGCAAATAGTCCAATAAATTCAAACAATAGCACTGTTGCTATTGTTTTTATAAATTTAATTTCTTTATAAAATAAAGAATATAATTATTAGCATTATGAAAAAGGCTTTATTCAAAAAAATTCTTTTAACTATCCCTTTAACTTTAAGTGTTGTTGCAACATCTGCAAGTTGCAGTTTTTTTGAAGATTTAAAAACAAAAAAAACCCCTCCTACTGTTGAAACCAGAAATAATTTTGCAGCTGTAAATTTAAGTGATCTTAAATTGTTAACAAAATATGTTGATTTTAATGATAAGGATACTTCTCCACACCGTATTGTTCCTATTACTGAAGAAGAAACTTTTCTTGTTAATCAAGATAATTTAACTGATCAAGAAAAAGAAAAAATTCTTAAAGAGCTTAATTCTACTGTTGAAGATTTTCAAAAAGTAGAAGAAAAAGAAGATACTGATAAACGTTTTTATTTGCAATTTGTTGAGCCTTATACAGGAGTAGCTTTTAAAGAATATTCATATGCAACTGATGAAAACGGCGTTCATAGATATATGTTAGGAAAAAATGCGTTAGTTAAATTTGCTCAAGAATTCAAGCGAAAAGTTCCTTTTGGACCAGAAGTTCACCAACTTCAAGGAATTAATATTAATGATTTTACTGTAATTCCAGCTTCTGCAAATGGAGTGTATGTTACCCAAAATAAAAACATTTATTTAAATGGATATTTACTCCTTGAAAAAGGAATTGGACTTTATGCAATAATGAGTGCTTTAATGGGAACTTTATTTCATGAATATATTCACCACTGGGCTAATAGTTATGCTCAAGTAGGATTGCTTATTGATAAATACGGTAATTCTAAAGATCGTTACAATAATGCTAGAATTATTTATCATGGTGCCTCTGAGGAAAATCATGGTTCAGAAGTGCAACTTTGAAATGGATATTTTACTGAAGAATTTAAAAACCTTTTAAATTGGAATGTTAATTTAAAAGCAGATCTTTCTGGAAATCGTTCTTATGATCAAGCACCTCAACTTTATAAAAATAAGTATTTAAGTAGTATCTTTTCTCCAAGCGAATTATGAACTTATGCTAATAGTTATGAGGATAAATTCAATTTACTAAACGATGCTAATATTTTATATTCAACTGATGGAAATTTTAAAATTGGACCTGCTAATATTAAATATATTTACTCATTAACTGAATCGGTTGCTCGTGAATATACAAAATATGCATTTGAGAATTATTATCAACTCAATAGTGGGCTTTCAAGAAGTTCCGAAGAAAATAAAAACTATTTTTTTAGTTGATTCGGAAGCACTATTGGTACAAATGATCGAGTAGCATTACTTACTTATGGTGCAGGGAATGACTGACTTAGAACTTATTTAACTCCTTCAACAGTAGCTTATACAAATAAAGGGTTTAATCAAGATGATTATTTAGCCTTTCCAAATACTGTTTTTCCTTTTAATTACAAAGGAAGACTTACTGATAATAATCAAGATTATGATTCATCAAGACTTTATACTTTAAAAGAAGAATTTAAAAACAATCGTTCAAAACCTTTTTATAAGCTTTTCCTAGATACAATGGGATATGGAAAAGCAATTGCTCAAATTTTTCCTAAAACCATTTGAAAATGAGAAGATAAAATTACTGATACTCACAAATTACACGAAAAATTGTGAACTGATAGTGTTGCACGAAATTTTGTCAAATTTAGCGGATATTTAAAAGATAAGCAAGAAAGTGGTTTTGCAATTGTTTCAAGCAATGGAAATATTACTAGCACAAAATTTCAGTATCAAGATACTTTTAATTTCTTTGGTAAAAGTGCATTTGATCAAGGTGCATCAATTTTAGATCCTGATGAAAGAGAAGAACAATTACAAACTAGATTATACCCAGATGCTGATGAAGTCTATTATCCATATACTACTGATAATTATGTTAATTTAAAGGAAAATGATAAAATTTATTTCTGAAAAGATCTTAATAATGATGGGAAAGCTCAACGTAATGAAATTGATTTTAAGAAAGCTATTTCAATTCCTAAATTTAGAAGAGTTACTAACAATCAAGGAAGTGATGGAGCTTCAAATAAAGATATTTATTTAGAAAATGAAAACGGAACTATAACAGCAAAAATAATTTAAATTAGACATTCAAAAAAGGCAAAAAATTGTCTTTTTTAATCTAATTTATTTTTTAATTCTTTTTAAAACAAACAAATATGCACGTTTTATGCGAGAAGCAGTATATCTTCTGCTTACACAATTTTCAATAAAGGTATCATAATCAGGTGAATTAATTTGTTTTTTAAAAAGATTTTCCATTCCTTCGGAAATCATTTTATAACCCGCAAGAGTTTGTGCAGGTGTATTTTTAATAATGCGTTGAAATTTTGGATATGTTTGCTGAATTTGTCTATTAGAAATATCTTTTAATTTAACTGGAGTAAATGGAGAAATATCTTCATTTTTTGCAACCATTTGACGAATTTTACTTGCACTAGCAAAATTATTTGTGGTTTGTTCACTATGAAAATCAATGGTTCGTTTAATAGCTATTGGAGTAATTGGTAAATTTTCATTAACAATGGTTTTAACATATTCAATTCCTAAAATATCATTTGGCATAGAAATATTACTTCCAGTTAGATCTTGAAGTGCTAAATTTGTGGCTCGTGGAAAACTCAAACCTTTTTGCTTGAGATATTTTTTTACTAATTGGTCATACTCAGGCTTGTTATTTTTTAAAATATTAGCAATTTTTAACAAATTCTTTGCATCTCCACTTTCACTACCAAAAACTAGATAATTTATTCCTTTTTTAGCTAATTTTAAAACACTTTCACGAGCAAAAATATGGGCAGCTTGTGCGGAAATGTTTATTTTTAGCTTTATAAATTTATTTACTCCATATTTTTTTGCAATTTTTTTTCTTTTATATCAAGACATGCAAATATAATCACCTCTTTGCGAATATTTATGTGACATTGCTACAAAAATTTTGCAATTAGGAAACATTTGTTTAATAAGTTGCAATTGATAAATATGACCATTGTGAAATGGATTATATTCAGCAACAATTCCAATTTTAACGTATTTCATTATAAAAATTGTATATAAAAAAATTAGCTTAGCTAATTTTTTACATACGAATATTACCTGAAGTTCTTGGATAAGGAATCACATCTCTAATATTTTCAACCCCAGTTATATACATAACAAGACGTTCAAAACCAATTCCAAATCCGGCAGAACCAACATTCCCAAATCTTCTAAGATCTAAATATCATTGTAAATCTTCTTTATTAATCCCAAGTTCGTTTATTCGGGTAGTAAGTTTATTAATATCGTTTTCTCTTTGACTTCCACCTACAAGTTCTCCAACACCTGGAACTAGTAAATCAAATGAAGCAACTGTTTTACCATCATCATTTTGTTTCATGTAAAAAGCTTTAAAATCTTTAGGAAAATTAACTACAGCAATAGGAGCTTTGTAAATTACTTCAGTTAGATATTTTTCGTGTTCAGTAGCCAAATCAAGACCAAATTTAATATCTTGATTTTCAAAAAGGTGCTTAACTTGTGCTAATTGGTCAATTGCATCATTATATTCAACAATTTTTAATGGTGTATTAAGAAATTCCTCGATTCGATTAATTAAACTATTATCTAAGTTATCATTTAAATACTGAATTTCGTCTTTATTTTTAAATAAAGTATTACGAATAACTACTTTAAGTAAATCATCTGCAAGAGCAATATCATCATAAAGATCATAAAAAGCCACTTCAGGTTCAATCATTCAAAATTCAGCTAAATGACGTTTAGTATTTGATTTTTCTGCACGAAAAGTTGGAGCAAAAGTATAAATTTTTTGCAATCCAAGTGCAGCAGATTCACCATGAAGTTGTCCAGTTACCCCCAAGGTTGCTTTTTTATCTTTTCCAAAAAATGGCTCTTTATCACCATCATTAACGTTGAAGGTTTCTCCGGCTCCTTCTCCATCGTTGCTAGTAATAATTGGCGAATTCATGTAATAAAAATCTCTTTGCATAAAGTAGCGGTGTACTTCATGGGCTAAAGTTGAACGAACAAGCATAATTGCTCTAAGTAAATTAGTACGGTGTCTTAAGTGTGGAAGTTCTCTTAAAGTTTCAAGTTTAATTTCTTGGTTTTGAATTGGATAATCTTCATCAGCAACTGAATATTTAATTATTTTAGTTGCTTCAAGCTCAATTGGTTGTTGAGCTTGTGGGGTTTCTTTTAAAATTCCTTCAACAACTATTCCTGAACCATTTTTAAGCTTATCAAGTAATTCAAAGTCAAAACTTTGATCTTTAAATACTACTTGAAGTGATTTAATAGTTGACCCATCATTTATTGAAATAAATCTCACTTTTTTATTTCCACGGTTTGAAACAACCCACCCTTGTAATTGATAAGTTCTATTATTAAAATATTTAGGTCTTTGTAATATTTTTTTAACTGAAAACATTTTCTTCCTTTTAATTTTTTATAATTCTAAAATTATATAGATTTTTAAGGGTTTTTTACTAAAACAACAAAGTCTCCAATAACTTCAAAGCCAATTTTTTCATACAATTTACCTGCATGGATGTTATTTCAAAACAAAATTGGGGTTTTGTTTGAATTTAAAATATTATTGCATAAATTTAAGAGACAATCAAAAGCATAACCCTTTTGACGTTCATCAATATTAGTAAAAACCCTTCCTATCATTACTGCTTGTTTAGTTACTGCTGAAGAAGCTGCATGTGCAAGAATTTGATGAGAATTTCTAATAACATATCCAAAATATGATCCGCTGTTAAAAGCACTTTGCAAATATTTTGGATCATTTAATTTTTCTCCAAGTCCTTCAAATTCAGCAATTTGTTTGCTAGCTTTAATAATTAAAGGAATATCTTCAAGCTTGATTTTTTTAGATTTTAAGTTTGCTTGTGAATAAATTTGTTTAAACTTTTGTTTATTTATTTTCATAAAAGTTTCTTGATAAAGTGAATAATTAAATCCAAATTTTTGGAGTAAATTCAAAAGTTTTTGATATTTTATTCCAACTAGTAAAATATTTAAAACATTATGATTTTTGACAATTTCAATAAAAGATTGCTCATCAAAATGCTCATCTTTTAAATAAATAACTAAATTTCCAAAAAAATATAAAATAACATCTTTCAAAGGGCCTTCATTTACATAAGTAAAAACATCATTATCAGCAAAAAGACCAAAGTTTTCAATATCAGAAATTAAAAAAGTATTTAAAAATGGTTCATTTTGATATAAAAAATCTAAAATTTGGTCTTTTTGAATTTTTTGAGCAGGAATAAATTTTCGCATGTTCTAATTATATTTATTTTCAAATCTTTTAAAAACCAAATAAAACTGGAAAAAATGTGGAAAAATATCCATTTTTTGCTTCGAAAACTGCGAAAACTTTATAATTATTATGAGATCCATCAGTTGATCTCCTCTTTCTTTTAGAAAGAGTATACTCGCTTAATATTTTCTAACATACTTATTTTATTATTTACTTAGAGTTTCTATCTGGAACCATCGATATTTATAGATTTTAATACATAAGACTTTCATCTCTCTCGTTTTTTTCTTCTTATATAATATTATCTATACTTTTTTATATGTTTTGGAAAATGCACTTTAGTGCATTTTCTTTTATTTATTTTAAAAAATAAAAAACACCAGATAAGGTGTTTTAAGGACACAATATGATTTGGAGCGAGTGAAGGGAATCGAACCCTCACAGTCAGCTTGGAAGGCTGAAGTTCTACCATTAAACTACACTCGCATTATTTTGTTGCCTTATAATTATAATACAAAAACAAAAAATACAAATATTTTTCAGAATTTTTTGTTTTTATCTTCAATTTAAGCAAATAAGTAATATTAAACTATAATTAAAATATGAGTCTTTTTAAATTACATTCAAATTATCAACCAAGTGGAGATCAACCAAAAGCAATTGCAGAAATAACTCAAGGAATAAAAAATGGAGTTAAGGAGCAAGTTCTTTTAGGAGTAACTGGATCAGGAAAAACTTTTACAATTGCTAATGTAATTAAAGATTTTGATAAACCAGTAATTATTTTAACTCATACTAAAACACTAGCTTCGCAACTTTACAGTGAATTAAAAGCTTTTTTTCCTGAAAATGCTGTTGAATATTTTATTTCTTATTTTGATTATTATCGACCAGAAGCTTATTTAGCACAAACTGATACATACATTGAAAAAGACTCCCAAACTAATGAGCAAATTGAAATTTTACGTCTTAGCACTATTAATTCACTTTTAACTCGTCGAGATACAATTGTAGTAGCTTCTGTTAGTGCTATTTATGGAGCATTAAATCCCGAAATATATAAAGACTCTTTTTACAGATTTTATGCAGGCTTAAGTATTTCGGTAAAAGAATTTATTTCCCATTTAGTTCAAATTAAATATGAACGCAATGATATAGATCAAACACCAGGCAAATTTACTGTCAAAGGGGATGTAGTATTTGTGCGCCCAGCTGATTCAGAGGATAGTTGCGTTCGGATTTCGTTTTTTGGGGATGAAATTGAAGAAATTGCATTAGTAGATCCGCTGACAAAAAATGTTCTTAAAAAAGTTGCAATTTATACACTTTCTCCTGGGAATGCTTACGCAACTGATAATTCAGTTTATGACCAAATTATCCCTTTAATTGAACAGGAATTATCACAACAAATTAATTATTTTACTCAAGAAGGTAAAATTTTAGAAGCTACCCGCTTAAATCAAAGAGTTAAAAATGATATTGATGATATGAAAGAATTTGGGATGTGTAAGGGAATTGAAAATTATTCGATGTATCTTGACCGAAGAACCTTTGGAGAACGTCCATACACAATTTTAGATTACTTTCCAAAAGATTCATTGATGTTTATTGATGAATCACATATGTTTGTGCCACAATTGCATGGAATGTATGCCGGAGATCGCTCTCGAAAAGAAAATTTAGTTAATTATGGGTTTAGATTACCTAGTGCACTTGAAAATCGTCCATTAAGATTTGAAGAATGAGAAAATGTCTTTGATTTTAATAAAGTTTTTATTTCAGCAACTCCAGGGGATTATGAGCTTGAACGTACTCAAGGAGTGGTTACTCGTTTATATGTGCGTCCAACTGGATTATTAGATCCAGAGATTATTATTAAACCAACCAAAAATCAAATCGAAGATATTTATAATACCATTATTAAGCAACGCGAAAGTGGAGATAAAACTATTATTTTAACCACTACTAAGGAACTTTCTGAAGAGTTAGCAGTGTATTTATCCGAACGGGGAATTAAAGCTGCATATATTCACAGTGAATATAATACTTTTGAACGAAATGAAATTTTGCGAAAACTGCGTTCAGGAATTTTTGAAACAATTATTGGAATTAACTTGCTAAGAGAGGGAATTGATCTACCAGAAGTATCTAAAGTGATTGTTTTAGATGCTGATAAAGAAAGTTTTATGCGAAATTATCGTTCACTTATTCAAATTACTGGTCGTGCAGCTCGTAATCACAAAGGTCAAGCAATTTTTTATGCAGATAAAATCTCAAAAAGTATGCAAATTTGCATTGATGATAATAAAGAAAAACGCCAAATGCAAATTGCTTATAATCAAGCTCACAATATCGTTCCTCAAACAATTATTAAACCAATTCCTGAACCTATTCATGGTCATTCAATTATGAATGCTGTTGAAGCATTAATGAAAAAAACCAAAAATAAAAAAGGTTCTGAAAAAATTGCTAAAAAAGATAAAGATGAAATTATCAAAGAACTTAAAAAACAAATGAATGAAGCTGCTAAACTTCTTGATTATGAACGAGCAAGGGAACTTAGAGATATTATTTTTGAGCTACAAATTGAAAAGAGCTAAAAAAACCATATTTTTAGCTCTTTTTTGCACTTTTTGCTATTTAATGTTATAAAATTATTAATGAAAATATGACATATACATACAGAGAAATTCAAAATAATAGCGATTTAATATTAATTCAAACTATTGATGTTGTTTCGTTATATAACGCCTTTAGAAAGATTTTATTAAAGTTAGAGTTAGATGATAAAAAGTTATACTATTATCTAACTTTTTCCCTTTTTAAACGTAATGATACTTTTGTTGAAAACACCAAACCTTTTGCGGTTGCATTAGGTTATTTGCTTATCGGATATACCACACATAAAAATGATAAATTTGCTAAAATTAAAAGTACTTTAAAAAAGCAAAATATCAACAATTTTGAGAATGCTTTGAAAAATGAGCAAATTAGTGAATCGCTATACCAATTAGCAAAAGAAAAATTTGGGTTTATTAATTTAGACGGATCAGCTAAAGATTTAGTTTCGCTTGTTAATGATTATGGATTATTTTCAACACAACAAATCTTAGAAATTGAAAAAATGACTCTAATTTTACACCCTGTTAATGGTTGTGATTTACCTAGTTAGGTGGAAAAATGTCAAAAAAAGATCAAATTATCATTAAAGGAGCACGAGAAAATAATCTGCAAAATGTTTCTTTAACTTTGCCAAAAAACAAGTTAATTGTTTTTACCGGACTTAGTGGCTCAGGAAAAAGTTCGCTAGCTTTTAACACAATTTACGAAGAAGGACGTCGTAGATATGTTGATAGTTTAAGTAGTTATGCCAGAATGTTTTTAGGCGGGACCAAAAAACCTGATGTTGAATCAATTGAAGGATTGAGTCCTTCAATTTCCATTGAACAAAAAACTACTGTTAATAATCCGCGATCAACAGTTGGGACTGTAACTGAAATTTATGATTATTTTAGACTTTTATTTGCACGGATCGGAAGAGCTTATTGTCCCAACCATAACATTGAAATTACCTCACAAACTCTCAAAGACATCATCACTTCAATTTTTAATCAAAAACTTAACTCACGCTTAATTATTTACTCGCCACTAGTAGAAGGAGAAAAAGGAACTCATCAGAATTTACTAGAAAAACTTAAAAAAGAAGGCTTTTTAAGAGCTAAAATTGATAATCAAATTTATTTACTTGAAGATACAATCACTTTAGATAAAAATATTCGTCATGTGATTGATTTAGTTATTGATCGAGTTTCATTAACTGAAGAAAACAAAAATCGAATTGCAGAAGCAGTTGATATTGCCTGTGAACGTTCAGGCGGAATTGTTAAAGTCGAAAATATTGATAATGGACAGGTTCTGATCTTTTCGAAAAATCATGCTTGTATTTACAAGGATTTTAGTATTTCAAAAATCGAAACAAAACTTTTTTCATTTAACTCACCTTATGGAATGTGCCAAAGCTGTAAGGGAATTGGTGTTGAATTTAAAGCTGATTGAAATGCTTTAGTTCCTGAACCATGAAGAAGCATTTCTTTAGGGGGAATTAAGTATTTTGAAAATACTGTTAATACACTTAATTTAGAGTGACAAGAATTTGAAGTTTTATTAAACCATTATGGAATTGATAAAGACACTCCAATTGACGAAATCCCTGAAAAATTGCTTAAATATGTTAAAAATGGATCTGATGAAATTATTGAATTTGATTTAGTTTCAAGCAGCGGGAATCGTCGCAGATACAAAAAAGAAATTCCTGGTATTTTAGATAAAGTCGAAAATATGTATTATAACACCACTAGTGATGCAATTAGAGACTGATTAAAAAAATATATGGGTTCATTTGTGTGTCATGTATGTAAAGGAGCAAGATTAAATTCTGATGCTTTATCAGTTAAATTGGGAAATAAAAATATTTACCAATTTACACAAATGTCAATTGAAGAATCGCTTGATTTTATTGAGCAATTACAAAAAACTTTTAGCGAAAATGAAACTCAAATTTCTAAAATTATTATCAAAGAAATTACTGATCGGCTAACTTTTTTAAAAAACGTTGGACTAGAGTATTTAACTTTAAATCGGAATGCTGAAACACTTTCAGGGGGAGAATCGCAACGAATTAGGCTTGCTACTCAAATTGGTTCTAATTTAACTGGAGTACTGTATGTTTTAGATGAACCTTCAATTGGATTACATCAAAAAGATAATTTAAAATTAATTGAAACCTTGCGAAAAATGGTAGATTTAGGAAACACTTTAATTGTAGTGGAACACGATGAAGAAACCATTTTAGAATCAGATCATATCGTTGATATTGGACCTGAAGCGGGTCATAAGGGTGGTCAAATAGTAGCTTCTGGAGATTTAGAAACCATTATTAAAAACAAACAATCAATAACTGGAAAATATCTTTCTGGAGAGTGAAAAATCGAAATTCCTAAATATCGCCGAAGCGGAAATGGTAAAATCATTACAATTAACGGAGCAAAGGAAAATAATTTAAAAGATATTTCAGTGTCAATACCACTTGGAAAATTAGTAGCAGTTACTGGAGTTAGTGGCTCTGGAAAAAGCACACTTGTAAATGAGATTTTAGTGCATGGAATTCAATATTCGTTGGGATTAGCACAAGGTCATGCTCACAAAAAAGCTAATTTTACTTCAATTAAAGGACTTGAAAATATTGATAAAATTGTTCCTGTTTCACAAAGCCCAATCGGAAGAACTCCTCGTTCAAATCCATCTACATACACGGGAGTTTTCGATGATATTAGAGAAATTTACGCTAATGTTGAAGAATCGAGAATTCGTGGATACGCTAAAGGAAGATTTAGTTTTAATGTTTCTGGGGGAAGATGTGATAAATGTTCTGGAGATGGATTTATTAAAATTGAAATGCACTTTCTTCCAGATGTTTATGTTGCTTGTGATGATTGTGATGGAAAACGTTACAATCGAGAAACTTTAGAAATTAAATACCGCAATAAAACTATTGCTGATGTGCTTGATATGTCTGTTGATAAAGCACTTGAGTTTTTTGAATCAAAAAACAAAATTGTCGAAAAGCTACAAATTTTGCAAGATGTGGGTTTAGGATATATTAAATTAGGACAAATGTCTACGACTCTTTCTGGTGGTGAAGCTCAGCGAGTAAAGTTAGCAACTTACTTACAGAAAAAACCCACCGGAAAAACTTTATATGTTCTGGATGAACCAACTACTGGACTTCATACTCATGATGTGAAAAAACTTATTAACATTTTAAATCGTATCGTTGATAATGGTGATTCGGTATTAGTAATTGAGCACAATTTAGATGTTATTAAAAGTGCTGATTATATTATTGATTTAGGTCCTGATGGAGGAGTTAAAGGAGGAAAAGTTATTGCAACTGGAACCCCTGAACAGCTTTGTGCTTCTCCAATTTCTTACACTGCACAATTTCTGCGTAAAATTATCAAAACTGCACAATAAAAGGTATAATACATTCAAATAAATAAGGATTTTTAAAAATGCCAAAAAAAATGTATGCCAATGATATTATTACTTTTTTTGAGCTTAATGTCATTAATAAAGAAGTGCAATTGAATAATTTAGAAATTCTTTCTCCAGCAATCAAACGTGCAGGACTTGAACTTGCTGAAGAAATTGGAAGCGTTCGCTTGCAATTTAATATTATTGCTTGAGGAACAAGCGAAAGTAAATGATTTGAATTAGTTGGTCTTGAACGAACCAAAAGAGCTTTAAATCATGTTTTTTCATTTCAACCTCCTTTAGTGATCTTATCTAAAGGAGTTTCGCAAGAAAACGTTAATTTAATTAAAGAAATTGGTTCAAAATATAAAATTCCAATAGTCCACAGTGATTATTTATCCAGTTCATATTTAACCACTAGCATTGGAACTTATTTAAACAATCATTTTGCTAAAATTGTTCAAGTGCATGGATGCTTGATGATGATTGGTGGAACAGGTGTTTTAATTGTAGGACCAAGTGGAAGTGGGAAAAGTGAAGCAGCCCTTGAATTAATCCAAAAAGGCCACATTTTTATTTCTGATGATGCTGTTTTAATTAAAGATTTAGGAAATCGTTTTGTTGGTACTTCTCCTCATATCACTAAGGATTTTTTAGAAATTCGTGGAGTGGGACTAATTGACATTAAATACACTTATGGAGTTAAATCGGTTGCTTCTTCAACACCTATTCATTTAGTTGTTGAGCTCGTTAAAAAAGAAGAACAAAATAAACTTGATCGCTTAGGATTAGATTTTTTAAAATATCCAATTATGGGGCGTTCAATTAAAAAAATCCAAATTCCCACAAAAGAAGGGGGAAGTGTGTCTTCTTTAATTGAAGCTGCTGTAAGTGCTTATTTAGCTAGACACGATGGATTAAATGCTATTGAAAAAATTGAAAAAAGGAGACTTGAAGATGAATGATTCAATTAATACACCACTTGTACCATTCAAAGAAGGTGATCCACAAATTTTATTTAATCTTGGTTCTTTTCCAATACGTGCGTATTCAATTTTACTAATGATTGGTATTATTGCTTCAATTTTAACGGTATTGTACTTTTGATTGCGCGAAGGTTATAAAATTGATATTTTACTAACCTTTATTATCATTATTGTTCCACTTTCAATTTTTGGTGCTCGTTTAGGATATGTTTTCGAAGCACTTATTTATGATAGTGAACCATTTAAAAACTCCCATTGATATGCTGCTTGGGATGGAGGATTATCCATCCAAGGAGGAGTTATCTTAGGAGCTGCAAGCGGTTTAATTTATGGATGGTTTAAACGTGATGTTGTTGATTTTCGTAAAATTTTAAGTATCATTATTCCAACCATTTTAATTGGACAATTTGTTGGAAGATGAGGAAATTTCACCAACCATGAGGTGTATGGAAAAATTGATTGAGATGGTTCAGCAGTTAAAGCTTGAGGAAGTGTTATTTCAAGTAATATGTTTATTAAAGATCGATACTCAGATGCACTTGGATTAAATGGAGCTTATCGTTATCCATTATTCTTATATGAAGGACTTGCGAACTTATTTGCTTATTTAGTCATTGTTTGAATATTCAACTTCTTTGGATTATTTAAACCAGGAACTCACGCGGGAATGTATTTCCTTTGATATGGACTTGTGCGTTATAGCATGGAACCACTTCGGCAAGAAGCTTTTGCTCTTTATTCAAATGTTGCACTTATTTTCATTGTTTTTGGTGCATTTTGAATTATTTACTTTCAATTTATTTCTAAGGTTGAATATGTTGTGACCAAAGTTAAATATAGATATGTATACACTTACAAAGATGAGTTAAAGTATCAACTTTATGTTGCAAAAACATCTCCAAAAGCTGTATATTCATTTATTAAAGAAAGATTAGTTGCTAACAAAATTTAAGGACATTATTATGACAACAGATATTAAATACGATTTAATTATTATCGGAAGTGGACCTGCAGGACTTAATGCAGCTTTATATGCTTCAAGAGCAAATTTAAAAGTAGCTTTTATTGAAAAAAGCGCTCCTGGTGGAAAACTTTCAGCAACCAGTAAAATCGAAAATTGAATTGGAACTGAATTAACTGAAGGATGAAAACTTGCAACTTCGTTTTTTGAACATGCAAAGCAATATGGAGCTGAGTATATCTACGGAGATGTTAAACAAATTATCTCGCATGGTGATTTAGACAAAGAAGTACTTACTGTCAAAGGAAAAAGCTACCGTTCAAAAACTGTATTAATTGCTTCAGGAATGAAAAATCGTGTTCCTACTTTTATTGAAAATTGTGAGAAATTAATTGATCGTGGAGTTAGTTTTTGTGCGATTTGCGATGGACCACTTTATAAAGGTCTTCCTTCAATTGTTTTAGGTGGAGGAAACTCAGCAGTTGAAGAATCGACATACCTTTCAAAAATTGCTTCGCAAGTTTATTTGGTGGTTAAAGATGATTACTTTAACGCAGAAAAAAAACTTGTTGATGAAATGTTAAAATTACCAAATCTTAAAGTATTTTACAAATCACAAATTCTTTCACTTAAAGGAGAAAATAAACTTGAAGCTGCAGTTGTTAAAACTGAAGATGGTTCAGTTGTTGAATTGCAAGTAAGTTCATTTTTCCCTTATATTGGTCTTTTACCAGTTGCTGATTTTGCTAAGGACTTAGATATTTTTGATGAACGAGGATTTATTAAAACTGACGAAGAAATGCAAACATCAGTTAAAGGAATTTTTGCAGCTGGAGATATTCGTTCAAAAGAAATTCGTCAAATTGTCACCGCTGCTTCAGATGGAGCAATTGCTGCTAAGAAAATTTCAGATTTAATTAATGCTAATAGCTAATTTTAAATACCCAACAAAGACTATTTTTAGTCTTTGTTTTTTACTACTAAAAATCCAATAAATGTGGAAACGTTCCACAAAATATCTTTTTTTAAAGTTCAAAAATCTTTTAAAATAGGGTTTTTAGTAAAATTAAAATATGAAACTGAAAAAATTAAAATGGTTATTTTTAATCACTCCTCTTTTAACAATTTCAAGTGCTGCTTGTGTCAATTTTACAGATGATAGCACCAAGAGCAAATGAGGAGAAGAAAAATACGCACGAAATTATGGGCAGCATTTATCTTATATCGAAGATGCTAATAATGCAAAATTTATTGCTCCTTTTAAACAAGAAAATAAATCTAATACAGTATATCAATTAACCGTTTATTCATTTGCTGATGGGAATGATGATGGAATTGGAGATTTTATTGGCTTAAAAGAAAATTTAAATTATTTTGTTAATTTAGGAATTAATACTTTATATTTATCTCCAATTCATCCAGCAAGCTCATATCATGGATATGATGTAATTGATTATTTAGATGTAGCCCCTGAACTTGGGGGTAAAGAAGCTTTTGAAGAATTTTTAGTTGAAGCTCATAAAAAAGGAATAAAAGTTATTTTAGATTCAGTATTTAATCATACCTCTTATGAGCATCCTTGGTTTCAAAAAGCACTCCAAGGAGACCCTAAATATCAAGGATATTATTACTTTTTACCAGAAAATGTGGATCAAAATACACCTGGTTTAGGGATAGATAATGATTGAATTCGAGGTATTTTTAAAAATTTAAAAGATAAAAAAGCAACCAATAAAAAATATGTAGCTGAATTTTGAGCTGGAATGCCAGATTTAAATTTAAATAATCCCGAAGTTAAAAAAGAACTTGATGCAATTCAACAATATTGGTCAAAATTAGGAGTAGATGGATTTAGATATGATGCTTTTTATCACTTCTTTGATAGTAAAAATCCATATAAAGATAAAAGTAATGGAAATACCAAAATTAATGATATTTTTGCAAGTTTAAGAAAAGCTAGTGAAAAAGCATATGAAGATAAGCAACCACGTTCAAGCACTACCCCAATAATGTTTGGAGAGTGATGAAAATCGCCTACAGAATCACTAATTTACACAAATAAAAAATTTAATGGCCTTGATAGCGTAATTGATGGTTCACATTGAAAACACCAGATTGATGTTGGTATTAAGTTTGATGAAGAAAAATCATTACTTAAAAAAATCCAAGAAAATAATTCAACTTGAATGCCATTTTTGGACAATCACGATGTTGAAAGATGAATCAATTCAGTTCGTTTAGGTAATATTGCTAATGGTAAAAATATTTATACCGATGAACCATTAAATGAGCTTGATAAATCATTATTAGATTATGGATTAACTAGTTTATTATCACGCTCAGGAAGTCCAATTTTATATGATGGAATGGAATTAAATATGCATGGTGGTCCAAAAGGCAAAGGTGATAATTTAGTTAGAGAAGCTTTTCCTTGAAAAAACAAAGACAAACAAGTTGATTTTTACGAACTCCGTTCGGGGGAAAAAGATACTCGAATTTATTTAAATTTATCTAAAAATGAACAAAAAATTGAGGACGCCATTATGGATCCAAATTCTACATATTCACTAGTTTCAAAGCTAAATAAAATTAGAAATGATTATGATTTTGTCCCTTCGCAAGATCCAAATACTGTTGCTAATCCTAGTGATGTAATTGAAGATGGAACTTTAAAGGGTCTTAAATTTGTGAGCAATATGTCTTTAAGAACTAATTCTAAAGGAGATTATTTGCTTTATGTTTTTGATTGAGGAAAAATAAACTCATCATTTAAACTAAAAGATAACTTTAATATCGAAAAAGTTCTAATTCAAAAAAACGCAAAAATTGATGTAACAACTAAAAATGTTGAGCTTAAAGGAATTGGCGGTTTAGCTGTAATTAAAATTAAAAAAGTTAATTAACTGAAAAATAGAATAGTAATTTTTTCACTATTCTATTTTTATTAAATGAAAATTTACTTATTAATAACTTGACTAGGCATCATTTTTTAGAAAAATATAGAAAAATGTGGAAAAAATTTCTCATTTACTTTTTGATATTTCTATAATTAAAATATAGAAACAAAATAAATGGAGGACATATGTTCAAAAAGAAATCATTATTAAAATCAACTTTCTTAATTGGAACTTTTTCAAGTATTGCATCACTTGTAGCTTGCACAAGTTCTGCAGGTGGGCAAACAACTGACTCTAAAAAAGAAATTATTATAGCAGTAGATGGAAAACAAAAAACCTTTTATGATAAAGTTATCGAATTATTTAAAAATACTGATAGCTACAAAGCAGGGTATAGAATTAAAACTATTAGCAAATCAGTTTGGGATGCATTTAACACTGAAGTGGGAATTACCGATAATTCAGTTCCGGATATTTTTTATGCTCCTCAAGATCGGGTAACTCAATTAGCATTTAAAAAAGCTGTTATTGAACTTGATAAATTTGATCCTAGACTTGTAGATGAAATTTCTGAAATTATGCAAACAAACGCTACAGAAAAACAAAACCTTTTAGAATTTGGTACTGTTTCAGGAACTGCTACTGAAAATGGCAAAACAAATTTTGTCAAAAAACTTTTTGGAATTAGACACAATGTTGAAGGAATTATTTTAGCTACTACAAAAACTCATGATGAAGCATTAAAAGAACTAAATAATCCTAATACTGACAGTTTAGAAGAACTTGTTAAAGCCGGTAAAGCAATCATTCGTTTACAAGACTTTTGGTATGGGAATGGAATTTTAGGTGGTCTTTTTGCTGAGTTGCAACAAAAAGATCCTGAACTTAAAAATAAAAATATCGATTTAATGGGACAAATTCTTTATCCAAAAAATGCGGTAGTTCTTTCAGGATTTGAAAATAAGGCAGAAAATGAATATTATAAATACTTTAAACAAGGTGTTGATATTGCTTCTCGTCTTTATTGACCAGTTTATCAAGCTGCATATATTCTAACTCCAAGTGAATTTAAAGATACTCCTTGAGCTAAAAATGGTGTTTCACAAGCTGATCTTAAATCAGTATTAATTAGTAATGTAGATCAAGTTCAAAACAAGATTTTTGAACTAATGAAACAAGGTAAAATTGATTATGGAATTATTTTTACAGGCGATTTACAAGTAGCCCAAACTGCTGGAGATGCAAAAGCTTTTTTTAATGTTATTAATACTGTTGATGGACATCAGTATCGCCAAGCACTAGGTGCGTGAAGTTATTTAATTAATCTTAGAAATGTCGGTGCTTCTCAAGAGAAAAAGAAAGCCATTTCTCAAGTCTTAAAACTTATTTTTTCTCCAGAAGCTAATTATGAATATTTTAAAGAAGATTCTAAAGTAGAATTTACTGTCGCTTCTCAAAATAAAATTAAAGAAAAACTTATCGAAGAAGCTGCTGAAACTTCTAAGCATTACAAAGAATTTTATGAAGGTTTAGGATATAAATCACACGAAGAATTACTTAAAGTCATTCAACCAATTGTTGATTTAGATAATAACAAAAACAAAACACCATTTTATCAATATGAAACTGGTACCAATAAAGAAAAACCTCTTGATGACAAAAACATTATTAAGTCTGATGATTGAACTCAAAATAGCACTCTTAATAATCTGCCTGAAGTTGCAAGTAAAGACATACAAAACTTTAATAAAACCCTCAAAGATGAAACTGGGCTTAGAAATGCTTTAGCTGCAATGTTTGGTAAATCATTAACTGATTTTCAATTTAAAAAACAAGATTGACTAATTAAAGATGGAATTGTTAAATCTGAAGTTTATGATAAATATAAAGAATTACAAGACAAAGAAGGTTGACATATTCGAAAAATCGAAAAAGAAATTTTTGGAGCTAATGGAGATAGTAGCGATGAGACCAAAAAACTTGTTAATAAAATTTCTGAATCACTAAAAAACAATACTCTTGAAACTTTACAAAAAGAAGTGCAAGATAAAGCAATTAAATTTATAAAAGAAGTAGCATCAAGTCCTGCAAGCGAAGAAGTAATTAAAAATGCTGCAAGCTTATATTTTAATAACTATGTAAATCAAGCCTTATGAGAAATATTTATCAAAGATCAAGTTAAAGAAAAAGAAAAAAATCTTCCAAAAGGGGCAAAATTTGAGCAAATTAAAAATGAAGTTAATCAATTTTTAAAAACTTTAAGTTTTGATAAACTTCTTGAAGTCCTTGAAGCAAAAAAACCTATTAAAGATGGAGGGCAAGGACAAATTATTTTCCAAGCAAATCGTATTGATCACTCAAATCCAATTTTAATTAATCATATTTGAGAAAATTGAAATCAACAAACTTTTGGAAATGTGACATTTTTACAAAGTATTGCTCAAGAAAGTGGTACAAAAGATCTTAACTGATTCAAAAACAAAATTATGGAGCAAGTTTCAAACAGATGAAAAGAATCAACTAAGGGAATTAATAGTCAAAGCGGAAGTTCAACAACCATTAATTTTGATAAATAGAAAGCCAAAAAGCATCTTATTTTTTAAGATGCTTTTTATTTTTTACTTAAAAAATATAAATTTTCCTAATACTCCTAAACTAATAATTTTAACCTAAAAACTTGACTAGTCATATCTTAAATCAAAATTTTATGGAAAAATGTGGAAATTTTTCCAATCCTATCTTGATAATTTTATAATTTAAATAGTTTATGAAAAATCATAAATATAGAGCAAAAGTATATAAGGTTCCTTTTAAAACAAAAATGAGATTTTTATTTTTAGGAAAACGACCTTTAGAACGAAAATATGCACCTAAAATTATCGAATATCTTTTTATTGTTTTTGCTAATTTTATGATTTTTGTAAGCCTATTATTACTACTAAATTCTTTATCCAAATACAATTTCGACCTTTCGAATAAAAAAAATTTAGAAGGGTTTTTAAATTCTTTAAAAACCTATAGTGCTACATTAGTGATCATTGCAACATTTTTTTCGTGATTAATTATCATATTTATGTTAATGCATTTAGCTTATATTTATTCAAAAACCGAAACAGCAAAAGTAATTAATATTTTGTGTATTATCTCAAGTCTTTTATTTTTACTTCCTTTATCGATTATTTTTGCAATTTGAGGATACAACAAAAACGAGATTGTATTTGAGTAAAGAAGAAATGGAGAATGAATGTTTAAAAAGAAATTATTATTTAAATCGAGTTTATTAATGGGTGCTTTTGGAAGTGTTGCTACACTTGTTGCGTGTTCAACACCAGAAGCAGGAACAGGGCAAGTTGCACCAGGAAATCCAGAAGTAGTTGATTCTAAAAAAGAAATTATTATCGCTGTTGATGGAAAACAAAAAACTTTCTACAATAAACTAATTGAATTATTTAAAAATACCGATAGTTATAAAGCTGGGTATCGAATTAAAACTATCGATAAAGATGTCTTTGGGGCTCTTGATCCTCAAGTAGGAATTACCGATCCATCAGTTCCGGATATTTTCTATGCCCCTCATGATAGAGTTACTACATTTGTAAACTCAAATCAAGTAGTTGATCTTGAAAAATTTGATCCAACACTTTTAGATGAGGTTGCTAAAATAATTCATGCAACTGAAGCAGAAAAAAAAGATATGATTGATTTTGGAAGTGTAAGCGGATTTGTTGGAACAGGGCAAAATATTAAAGTTTTAAAAAAACTTTTCGGAATTAGACATAATCTTGAAGGAATTATTTTAGCTTCAAATAAAAATAAAGAAGAAGCCTTGAAAGAACTTAATGATCCTAATACTGACAGTTTAGAAGAACTTGTTAAAGCTGGTAAAGCAATCATTCGTTTACAAGATTTTTGATATGGGAATGGAATTTTAGGGGGATATTTTAACGAAATTGAACAATCAAATCCAGAATTTAAAAGAGTAAATGAAGATTTAATGAGCAGAATACTTTATAGTGTTGATGGAGGAACAGTTTCTGGTTTCCAAAATGTCGAAAAAAACAAATACTATGAGTATTTTAAAGAAGGTGTTAAAATTGCAACAAGACTTTATTTCCCTGTATATGAAGCCGCTTATTTATTAGATCCAAATAAATTTTCAGAAACTCCTTGAGCTAAAAAAGGTATTTCGCAAGATGATCTTAAAGCTGTATTGACTTCAGACATGAATCAAGTTCAAAATAAAATTTTTGAACTAATGAAAAAAGGTCAAATAGATTATGCAATCATCGGAACCTGAGATCTTCAAAATTCCGAAAATAGTGGTGGAGCTAAAAGTTTCTTTAATATTGGCCAAACTGTTGATGGTCATCATTATCGTCAAGCACTAGGAGCATGAAGTTTTTTGGTTAACCAAAGAAATGCAGGAGTTCCAGAAGAAAGAAAAAAAGCTATTTCACAAATTATTAAATTAGCTGTATCTCCAGACCCTAACTTTGAATATTTTAAATCTGATTCTAAAGTTCAATTTACTGTTGGTGCTCGTGAAGCAATTAGAAATAAAATTATTCAAAATTTAGAGGACACTAATGTACACTACAAAGAATTTATTAAAAGATTAGGATATGCTTCTCACAAAGAATTACTCAAAGAATTACAACCAATTCTTAGTTTAGAAAAAAGCAGAGATAATACACCATTTTACGAGTGAGAAGTAAATAAAAATGTTCAAGAACCTCTAAATGATGTTAATCTTCTTAAATTTGATGTTTTAGGCCAAAAAGATATCATCAAAAACCTTCCATTAGTCCAAAAAGAAGATACAGATAACTTTGTTAAAACTCTTAAAGATGAAACAGGACTTAGAAATGCTTTAGCATCAATGTTTAGCAAAACATTAAAAGAATTTCAATTTCAGGAAAAATCTTGATTAATTAATGATGGAATTGTTAAACCAGAAGCTTTTGATAATGAGAAATACAAAGAATTAAAAGATGATAAAGCATGACACCTTAGAAAAGTTGAAAAACAAATCTTTGGAGCTAACGGAGATAATAACGACGATAAGGTAAAACTTGTTAACAAGGTTTTAGATTCTTTAAAAAACAACTCTCTTGATAATTTATACAAGGAAGTTGAAGATAAAGCACTTCAATTTATAAAAGAAGTTGCAGTTACTCCTGCAGATGATCAAATAATTAAAAAAGCAGTTAAATTATATTTAAATAATTACGTAAACCAAGCTTTATGATATGACTTCGTTACTAAGAAAGTTAAAGAACAAGAAAAAATCTTTCTAACACCAAAAGGAACTACTTTAGAAGAAGCATCAAGCGAAGTTGCAAATTTTGAAAAAACATTAAGTTTTGATAAATTACTTCAAGTTGTTGAATCAAAAACTCCTATTAAGGAAGGTGGACAGGGACAAATTGTTTTCCAATCAAACAGAATCGATCATTCAAACCCACAATTTGAAAAAAATGTTTGAGATAATTGAAATGGTCAAACCTTTGGTAATGTATTATTTTTACAAAACATTGCTCAAGAAAGTGGTACAAAGGATTTAAACTGATTTGAAAATAAAATTTTAGAGAAACTAAACGAAAGATTTACTGCTGCAAGCGATACAATTAACAAAGCAACAACTAGCTCAACATCAATTAACTTTGATCAAACAACAGGCAAAAAATAAATTAAATTTACATTTAGAAAAAAGAGATTTTTATATTTTGTTAGCTCTTTGCACAATTATTACTATTTCATTAATGTTTTGATTATTATCAACATTTGTAGATAATAATTTAATTACCACCACATCAACTCAAGAGCTGGAAAATATTAAAGTCACTAAGTTATTGTCTTATATTGCAAATTCCTTAGTTATAGTCTTCTTTTGTGTTTATGCTTATTTTTTAAGATATAAAATCAAAGCAGGCTATATCTTTTTTATTCTTTGAACTATTGTATTTATCGCTATGGCATTTTTACCTTTTTGGAGTGATTTTAATAAACTAAATACTTTACAAAAAGTCTTTGGAAGTTTATCTTCAATTTTCGCATCAATTATTAGTCTTTACATGATTTATTACACTATTAAATTATTTATTAAACGAAAAGTTTATCGATATGAACTTATTCAAAATATTAAAAAACAAAGGAGGTAAGCTTGGAACAACTGAAATTATATAATTGGTATAGCAAAGAGTTTGATCCCATTATCCCTGAGAGCGGAAAAACACTTAAAGCTTATAAACATATTGCTAAAGTTAAAATTCAAAGAATGCTTAGCTCACTAAAATTTCAAGAAAAAGTTGAAAAAGACTTATTTTTAAGAGCTAGGTCAAAACTTGAAGCAAACTTAAAGCGTGAATTATCAAGTCATAAAGTTGCGTATGTTAATAAAATAAAAGTTTTAAAAGAACAATACAAAAACTTAAATTTTACTAATTCTTTTGAAGACTTTGTTAACTTTGAAATTAATAAAATCAAAGCACGAAAAAAAGAATTGAGTGCATATGTTAAAGATTTCCAAAAATCTTTAAAGGATACTGATGATACTTTAGAAGTTAAAGAACAATTATTAATTAAATTAAAAGAAGACACAAAACTTGAAGAAGAAAAACTTTTTCAGGAATATAAATTATTTAAACAAGCATTATCTTATCAACACAAAAATACTTTTATCTCATTAAAATCAAGTGATAAAGATTTGCTTATCAAAAATTTTGTTGAAGCACTTCAGGAAAAACTAAATTACTTGCAAGAGAAAAAAGAACAGTACTATCAAGAATTTCAGGATAAATATGAAGTTTTAAAACATGAATATAAAGTCCAAAGACAAAATATTAAACTTGATTATAAACAAAGAATTTTACAAGCCGAATATGAATATAATCAAAAATATGCTGAAAATAAAGAGAAAATCCTACTTAAAAAAGAAATTTTTTACAAATCAATAAATGATCATAAAAACCAAATCAAAAACCAAGAAAAAAATAATATTTTATCAGTTGAAAATGCTAAAAAATTAGCACAGCAAAAAATTGATACTTTAAAATCAGAATATCAAAATCAACTCACAAAAATTAATTCACTAGTAAAAGATTCTAATGAAAAAGATATTCTTTATTTAACTAAAACAATTTTAGAACTTCCTAATTTAACTATTGAAAACCTTTCCTTAAATTCAGAAGCCTTTAATAAAGAACAAAAAATCACTTTTGAAGTTATTTCTAAAAAAGTTAAAGGCCATGTTAATTTATGATATACCAAAAAGATTATCAAACATTTTTACAAAGGACAGTTTTTAGTTAAAAAAGGTGAATTGTTAAAATCACATACTTACAATGGTTATTTTGACATAGAAGCTGGTAATGCACATAAAACCTTATCAGTGGATTTAAACCAAACCCGATTAGAGTTTCTTTTAGAAGAATGTCAAGCTACTGCTACTAAAGAAATAATGAAAGCTAATAACTTAGTAGTTGCACAAAAACAAAAACTAAAAGAAGCAATTAAAGTAGCTAAGAATAATTATAAAAATGCTTTAAAAGATATTAAAGCAAAATTATCTTCTAAAGCTATATCAAAACAAGCTTATAAAAACCTAAAAATTGAAGCTAAGATTAATTATAAAGAATCAGTTAATGACATTAAATTAAATAATGAAGTTTCAAGAATTAAAAATACTCTTTGAACTTTATATTTTAGACGTAAAGCTGAAATGAAAATCGATCAAAAGATCTTTGAAAGTAAAATTAACGAAGCTCAAAAATCAATTCCAACTGAATGCATTAAAAACATTAGCATTTGAGCTACAATTTTAGGATTTATTTTACCAGGAAGCCCTGAATTAATTTGATTTAAGCAATATGCTAAAGGGGCAATAATGTTAGCTTTTTCAATTTTATTTTATGCAGGATTTGTTCCATTTTCTTTTGGAGCATACTGAGATAAAATCGGAGGAGTACTCGGATTAATTGAACTAGGAGCTGATATTAGGAATGTAGATGCAGGAATTTTACCTGATGCTCGTTATTACCTTTTTGGTGGTGTAGTTTCAATTATTTTACTTGTATTTACGCTGACATATTTTAGCATTTCAGCTATTGGAGCTCGCCGTGTAGCCATAGCCCTTCAACATGGACTTAGACCAAGTAAATGATCTTCAACTAAAAGATGATTAAATACTAGCGGATTCCCATGAATGATTTCACTTTTTGGTTGAGTTTTAATGATTTTTGTAGTTGCTACTCCAGTTGTTACTTCAATTTTAATTTCCTTTACTGACTTTGGATTTTTACATGATCCTGTTACTCAAAAAGTTTCATGAGTTGGACTAAAACAATGAGGATTATGATGAATCTTTAGGGAAAACCGTCTTATTACTTCGCTTTATAGAGTTATTTCCTGAACCTTAGTATGAAGTGTTTTTTCAACCTTGCTTCCAATTATTTTGGGAATTACAATAGCAATTTTAGTTAACAACAATCGCTTAAAAGGGAAAAAAATCTTCAGATTAATTTACATTATTCCTTGAGCTATTCCAGTCTTTATTACTGTTACTTTCTTTAAAAACTCTTTTGTTGGAGGAGATACAGGATATTTCAACTTTATTTTATTAAAACTTGGACTTATTCAAAAACCAATTAACTGACTTTTTGATAATGTTTTAAGGGTGCGAATTTTAGTAATTTTAGTACAAACTTGAATTTCATATGCGTGAATTTTCATGCTTGTAACGGGTAATTTACAATCTATTCCAAAAGATATTTATGAAGCTGGCTCAATAGATGGAGCTAAAGGACGGCACTTGTTTTGATTTTTAACCATTCCACAGCTTATTATGATGATTGCGCCAATGCTTATTGGACAATTTGTTGGAGCTTTTAACAACTTTACTACTATTAGCTTATTCACTGGTGGAGGACCTCAGTATTTAGATGCGACTGTATTTAGAGAAGGAACCACAGATATTATTATTTCTTGAGTATTTAAAATTGCTCAAGGAGCAGTTTCAATTGAATCAGATCAAGCTTTTGCTGCTGCTCTTACTACTCTTGCTGCACTTATGACTATTTCAATTTCAGCAAGAGGGTTTATCAAAACTATTACAAGGAGAGATTAAAAAATGACTGAAAGCAAATTTTTTAAACCTATTTACAGCACCATTAAAACCTCTCCAAAAAAGAAGGCTTTAAAGAGAATTAATTTTAATGAATCTGATACTAAAGCACCAACACCAATGGAAATTGTATGATTATTTATTAACTACTTAATTTTGATTTTTTGAGCTATTATTATCTTATTTCCAGTATTTTCGCTAATCACCGCTTCATTTAATGTTAATAACCCTCGGATTATTTCCATTCTTCCATTTAAATTTGGGTTTGATAACTTTACTTATTTATTTACCGATTCTCGTAGTTTATTTGGAACTTGATATAAAAATACCTTAGTTATTGCTACGCTAACAATGATCTTTGCTACCTCTGGAGTAGCTCTTAATGCTTATGCATATTCAAGATTTAAATTTGCTGGTTCAAAATATTCACTTGCCGTAATTATGCTATTGCAAATGATTCCAGCCACTTCATCGCTTATTACTTTGTTTATCATTGTTAAAATGGGAACTTCTGTAGGGGTTAACCCTGTGTATATGCTCATTGTTATTTATACTGGAGGAGCAATATCTTCAAATACTTTTATGCTCAAAAGTTATCTTGATACTGTTTCGCAAGAACTTGATGATTCAGGAAAAGTGGATGGATGTAATAACTGAGGATTGTTCTTTAAAATTTTACTTCCAGTAATTCGACCTTCACTAATTATGGTAGCATTATGATCTTTTTTAATTCCATTTACTGATGTTATTCTACCACGGTTTGTGCTATTTGAAAATGAAACTAAAACGCTTGCAATTGGACTGCTTACATTTATTGAAACTGAACCCAAACAAATTAACTATGGAGCATATTTAGCTGGTTCGCTGCTTGCTTCAATTCCTGCTTTTGCATTATTTATGTACTTACAAAGATTTATTGTTGGAGGACTTTCAGAAGGAGCTGTTAAAGGATAATTATGATAAAAAAACTTTTTAATAAAAACAATAATGTCGAAACTTTCAACGAAGAACATAACTTTGAAGAAATTGATCTAGATAAAATGATCACTCAACTGGGAGAAATTACCAACATAAATAATGGGGCACATATTAAGTTGGTAAATTTATCTAAAAAATATGAGGGAAACGAAAAATATACTCTTAAAGATATTAATTTAGAAATTAAACCAGGATCATTTTGTATTTTCTTAGGGCCTAGTGGGTGTGGGAAAACCACTTTATTAAGAATGATTGCAGGGTTAAACTCAATTACTTCTGGGGATTTACTTTTTAACAATAAACGTTACAATAACTTACTTCCAAATGAAAGAAACATTGCGATGGTATTTCAATCATATGCTCTTTATCCACATATGAACGTGTATAATAATATTTCCTTTGGATTAAGAATTGCCAAAGAACGTAAAGATATTATCGACCGTCGGGTTAAAGATGTAGCTAAAATTTTAAAAATTGAAGATTATTTATACCGTAAACCAAGAGATCTTTCTGGTGGTCAAAGACAACGGGTAGCTATAGGAAGGGCGATTTCACGTAAACCACTAGTGTTTTTAATGGATGAACCACTTTCAAACTTAGATGCTAAACTTCGTGAAAGCATGAGACGGGAAATTGTCGCAATTCACCGTATGCTCAAAACTACCAGTATTTATGTTACTCACGATCAACTTGAAGCAATGACTATGGGAGATCAAATTGTAGTCTTTAATGACGGTTCAATTCAACAAAGTGGAACTGGAAGAGAACTTTACTTTAAACCGGCTAACTTATTTGTTGCTAAATTTATCGGTTCTCCAACAATGAACACTTTTGATGCGGTGTATAAAAATGGAAAATTACATTCTTTAGATCAAAGTTTAAGTATTAATGTAGAATCTCAAACTGCACAGTTACTTACCGAAAACCAACAACTAGTGGTTGGATTTAGAAGTGAAGATATCAAAATCTTAGAAACCAGTGAGCTAAGCGATACTGAAGCTGTTGTCTTTAACATTGAATTAATTGGAAAAGACCAACTTGTTTTAGCTAAAATTAATGAAAACTTAGAGTTTATTATCACTGCTTCAAATAACGAACAGTATGAACTTTATCAAAATATTGCTTTAAAATTTGACCATTCAAGAGTGCATATTTTTGATAAAGCAACTCAGAAAAGAATTAACTAATGAATTACTTTAAAAGCTATGCTCAACGAAAAATTTTAGTGTTAGTTGCTCTTTTATTTGGAATAATTGCAGTTATTTTACTAGTTGTTTTAATTAATAACTTCTTTGCAAGAATTATTTTTGAAAAAGAATGATTAAAAGACCACTTAAAAAGTGTACTTGCTGGTAAAAACGAAGCTGAAACGAATTCAATTATTGAATTACGTTCAACATCAATTCAACTTAAAACAATCTTTTTATCACTAGTATCAATAGCTATTACATCTCTTTCGCTTGGTATTATTTTAGCAATTGTTACTTTAGTTGGACTTTTTTCAAATCGCTTTAATGGAAATAAAATCATTAAAGTTTCTGTTTGATTAATCTTGCTAGCATTTGTAATGATTTTCTTTATTATCGCTTTACAACCAGCTCAACTTACAATTACTGTAACGGTTCAAATTCCCGGACCAGATGGAAGACTTTTTAACGTTAATCAATCTACTATTAGTGATCGAGTTAATTATGTTGTCGCGTGACTTGCGATGTTCCTTAGCTTTTTCGAAATGATTATTTTAATTAAATCACGCTTAAAATATGGATTTTTAACCAATGATATTGTCTTAAATCGTAAATTCAAACAAGTAAAAGTAGTAGTTTAAATATGAAATGAACCTTGAAAATTGAATAGTAAAAATTCAAAATAAGGGGTTCATTTTTTATTAAATTAAAATATAAAAATTAAGTAAACAAATGTTTCTGTTTATTTTTCCAGTTTGAATATCAGAGAACTTAAAAATTAATATAAAACTGGAAATATTATTAAAAATTATACAAGGACCAAAAATGAAATCATCAATTAAAAAACACTTATTATTATCTCTTGGAGGATTTTCTCTTATAGGAACTATTTTGGGTTTCGGAATAGGCTTTGGAACTGCTAAAACTATTAACCAAAATCAAATTAGTTTTTTAAATAATCAATTAAATGCACTTAATTTAAAATTTCAAAAATATAATCTTGCAAATAAAGAAGACAAATTAAAAGTTCAAACATTACAATCACAAAGCAACAATTTACAATTTTTAGTTCAAAACTTACAAGAAAGCGACTTATCTAGCGAAAATTTAGATGCTTCTTTAAGTGAAGTAAATCTACAAAAAATTTCTGAATCTGAAATTAGATATAAAGAATTAGAAAAACCACTTCAAAATTGAAAAGCTAATTTAGTTAAAAAAGTTTCTACTTTAAATAAAACACTCAAAAATCTTTTAGAGAAAAACAATAATTTAAACCAAGAAATTCGTCAAGGAGTTACTGATTCACTTAATAAAGGAAAAACTTTATTTAATTCATTAAAAGATATTACTTTTCATGACAAAGATAGTACAATTAAAGCTTTTAAAAATATTCAAAAAGCTCAAAATATTTTTCTGAATCAATTAAATAGTAGTATTAATTTAATTATCGGACAAATTAGCAAGCATAAACAAGAAGTTGATGATTTAAATAATCAAATTGCTAAAAGAGATGAGAAAATCAAAGAATTAGCCGAAAAGCTTATTAGTCAATTAATATTTTATTTAAAATTAATTGCACAATTTAAAAATAGTTTACAAGATTTTAATGATTTTGATTTTGCAGAAACTGATGCGGTTCAATCTGAAAAAATTAAAACCCAAATTCAAGAAACAATAAAATTTATAGCCAAAAAAGAAATTCTTTTTAGTGAATTGCTAGATCAAATGAATGAATCGTTAGATGAAGCTAAAGAAAACAATGATTATTCAGATGTTGAAAGCTATAATTTAAATATAGTACAAAAAAATTTCGAAAAAATTGTTAAAGAATACGATTTAGTTAGAAGTGCTATTATTCCTTTATATAAAAAATGAAATCAAGAAAAAGGAACACAAATTGTAAATCAAGCTAAACAAATTACTAATTTAGAAACTCAAAATCAAAACCTTCAAGTCCAAATAGATTCTTTAAATGCTCAAAAAACTACCTTAGAAGAAGATTTAATGAATAATTTAAATTCAGTACTTGAAAATCAAATTACCGTTTTAAGCGGAATTGAAGATACTATTAGAAACTCAGATGATTCAAATGCTGAAAGTTTAGTAAATAATCTTAAAGATCAAATCGATAAATTAAAAGATCTTAAAAGTAAATATAATATCGAAAATTATAATCAAACTTTCACACCAATTATTAACCAAGCACTTAGAACAGCTCAAGAAGTTATTAATGAATATAAAATTACCGTATTTAATCCTTTGAAATCTCAGTATCAAAATATTTTAGATGAGTTAAATACAACTAAAGAACAATTACAAAGTACTCAATCTCAATTATCATCAAAACAAAGAGAACTTGAAGATACTCAAAGTGCTTTATCATTAATTCAAATTCAATTATCTGAGAGTCAAAATAACTTAGCAATTACTCGAAGTCATTTACAAACTTTAAATAATGAAATTTTTTCTAACAAAGAAAAGGCCATAGATACTTTTAATTTCGTTAAAGAAATACATGATAATCTTAAAGTTAAAGCAAATACTTTAACTACTAAAGTAGAAAGCAATGTTGATTTACAAGCTTTAAGAACTCAACTTGATAAACAGATTTTAAATATTGAAGAAACTGATACCTTAGAGCAAATTCAAGAAAAAATAAAATCTTTAATTAATCTTTCGACAAATCTTAACAGTGCTTATGGCGATACTTTACAAAAAGATTATGAAGCTAAAAGTATAGGATTAACAGGTTTAATTACAAGTTTGAGAAATTCAAAAAACGAACTTCAAGCAACTATAAACTTTTTAGAAGGAAAACAAGCTACAAATATTAATAAAGTATTACAAGAGTATAATGAAATAAAATCAAAAGCTACCACTATTAGAGATAAAGCTAAACAATATCAAATTAATACATCAGAACTTGATTCAGTTCTTCAATTAACAGAATTGAATATTCCTAGAAATAATCTAGAACAACAAATTAATTTTATTAGCGAATATACAACTAGAATCATCAATTTATCAAAACAAAGTATTAATCTTCAAAATCAGTTGTTTAAAAAATCTGACAAATTATCCAAAACTATTTCTGATAGAAATAAACAACTTCAACATAATTTAGATCTTGCGAATTTTGAAATTCAAGGTAAAGTAAGAATAATTGGACATTTAACAGATCGAGTTAAAGATTTAGAAAAACAATTAAAATCAAAAATAAATCAATTAGAAAATCAAAATCAAATTTTATCTTCAACCCAAGAAGAACTTCGACAAAAAAGCAGAGAAATTCAAAATCAAAATAATTTAATTAACCAAAACAAAGATAAACTATCAGAAGCTCTGGCTAATTATACAAAATACAGAAACGTTATTTTAAATTCAAATGTTTATCAAAATGCAACTAGAGGTTTTATGTTTGATCCATATTTCACCAATTTATCTACAACCGATCAACAAATCAAAACAGGGTACACAAGTAAATCAGACAAAGACAAATATGGAGAATATTTCACTCTTTTAAATCCTGGAATAACCCCACAACAAGTTTCTGTTACTAATAAACTCAATTTATTGACTAAAAAATCACAAAAAGATGTGTACAAATTCAGAATTTATTACATTGACGATAAAGAAACTAACGATTCTGAAAAGCTTAAATTCAAAGATATTCAAATTGATAGAAAAAAACTTGAAAATAATACAACTTTTTATACAGAGTTATATTCAGAAGAAACTAAGTGAAAATATCCTGGTAAAAAACTATATACCACAGAATTTGTTATCACAAAATTAATTGCTGGTTCAAGTAATAAAATTGAATTTACCAATGTTATTGCTTCTTCATCTGTTTTAGATAAAAATATACAAAGATCAACATACTCAAATTCAGACATTTATCCACACATAACAATTTCTAAATTAATTTCATCATCAAGACCAATAATTTCTGTTCAAGAAATTGAATAAAATATAATGTAAACCATAAAATTTGGACATCAAAAATCTAAACTTAATCAACTAGTACATGATTTATAATTTTCTGACCTAGTTGATTTTTTTATTTTTTAATTATTTTGCTTTATTTATTAAATGTATAATTTTATTAATATACTTTTTCATAATAAAAATTTAATTTAAAACAAATATTTTAAGGAGAAAAAAGTGGCAAAAGACACCAGCAAAAGACACAATCTATAGAACCTCTTATTAGAGATGCATTTAATTTAGTGTTAAGAAGTTATGGATTAGATGTTAAAATAGAACAACAAAGTTTAAACTTCGAAATTGATAATGCGTTAAAAGATTACGAATCTAAAAACGGAGGATCAGGAGGAAATCGTCCTGATGCTAAATTACTACTTAAAAGTAAAAGCGGAAAATATTATCCTATTTTAATTGAATATAAAGGATATAAAAATAAACTTGAAAAATTAAATTCCAAAGGCGAAGTGAATAACTGAAACAAAAACAATGAACCAATATTTGAAAACATTAGAGATTATGCTGTTAATGGAGCGGTTCATTATGCAAATGCTTTGCTTCACCTTACTAGTTACACCGATGTAATTGCCATTGGTGTAACAGGATATCTTGATAGTTTTAATAATCCAAAACATCTAATCGGTGTTTATTATGTTTCTAAAGAAAACTTTGGAATAGGTCAAAAAGTTGGAGAATATAGCGACTTATCATTTCTTAAAAAAGAACACTTTGATGATTTTATTGATAAAGTTAAATTACTATCTTTAACCGAAGAAGAACTCAAAGCATTGCAAAGAAAACGTGAAAAAGCTATTGATGCCAGCTTAATTAAGCTTAATAATGATATTTATCAAAATGAAACGGGCCTTTCTCCAGAAGATCGTATTTATTTAGTTGCGGCCACAATTATCGCTACTTTAGGTATTCCAGAAGAAGGAGTAACTTCTCTTTCTAAAAATGATTTAAATTCTTCAGAAGAAACAGGAGAAAGAGACGGAGATATTCTTATTCGAAAAATTTCTAACTTTTTTGATAAGAAAAAAATTCCAAACACTAAAAAAGAACTTATTATAAGAACCTTAGAAAATACACTTAAATCCGAAAGAATTAATAAGTCAGTTAATGGTGAAAGTCAACTTAAAAGAATTTTTATCAAAATTGTTGATGATTTAGGCTTTTACTATAAAACAGGTCTTACAACAGATTTTACTGGGAAATTGTTTAATGAAATGTATAAGTGACTTCGTTTTAGCGAAGACGAAGAGAACGATGTAGTTTTAACACCTTCATATGTAGCAACTCTTTTAGCAAAACTTGCAAAAGTTAATAAAGATAGTTATGTTTGAAATTTTGCCACCGGTTCAGGAGGTCTTTTAGTAGCCGCTCGAAATGAGATGATTGAAGATGCTAAAAGAAAAATTAAATCTCCAGAAGAATTAACACAAAAAATCATTAGTATTAATGCAGAACAACTCTTAGGAGTTGAGCGTTTAGAAAAAATTTATATGCTTGCTGTTATTAATATGATCTTAATGGGAGATGGGAGCTCTAATATTTTAAATAAAGATTCGCTACTTGAATTTGAAGGAAATTATGAATTTGGAAAAGAAAATCAAAAATTTCCTGCTACTGCTTTTATTTTAAATCCGCCTTATTCAGCATCTGGAAATGGAATGATTTTTGTGCAAAAAGCATTAAATTTAATGGATAAAGGATATGCTTCAATTATTATTCAAGCATCAGCTGGAACCGGAAAAGCTAAATCACATAATCAATCAATATTGGAAAAACACACCTTATTAGCAAGTATTAAAATGCCTATTGATATTTTTATTGGAAAATCAAGTGTGCAAACTTATATTTATGTTTTTAAAGTTGGTGAACCACACCACAAAGATAATCTTGTTAAGTTTATTGATTTTAGTTATGATGGATATACTCGAACAAGTCGCAAAAAAATAAAAATTAATTTAGTAGATTCAGATCATGCAAAGCAAAGATATCAAGAAGTTGTTGATCTTGTTCATTTTGGAAGGAAAAAACTTAAAATTTTTAATGAAGACCAATATTTTGAAGGTTATATTAATCCGAAAAATGGAGCTGATTGAAATCAATCTAAACCTATAATAAAAATACCTGTTTTAAATGATTTTAAAAATACTGTTGCTGATTTTCTTGCATGAGAAGTTTCAAATTTAATTAAAAGTAAAAACTTAGAGGATGAAAATCTAAAAAAGTAAATACCTCACTGGAAAATCAGTTAAAAACTATCCAGTGAGAGGAATATAAAATAGAGGATTTATTTAAAAAATTAAAAACCAAAAAAATAAAATTAAAAGTATCAAATCTATTAAAAAAACCAAATAAAGAATTTAATTTACCAGCAGTAACTGCATCAACAGAAAATCAAGGTTATGCAGGTTATGTTAATGAATTAAAAGCGACAGTTTTAGAAAGAGTAATTTCGATTACAGCTAATGGAAAACCTGAAGCATTTTTTCAAAGCAATAAGTTTACTATTTTACAAGATGCTTATTCAATTGATGATAGTCTGTAAAATTTGTGGGTAGAGAAAAATTCACATCCTTAGGGGTGTGAATTTTTTATTTTAAAGCAAAGGAGATTTAATGAAAAATAATACAACCCGATGAAAATTTAATAATCAAAAATACTTTAGGAAATAAAAAAATTAATCATGCAGACACTTAGAATATTTGAAGCTTTTGCTGGGCTTGGAGCTCAAATAAAAGCTCTTAAAAAACTTGGAAACGAAAAAGGTTTTCACGTTGAAAGCGTTGGTTCTATTGAATGGGGAATTAATCAAATTATTTCATATCAAATTTTAAATTTTGGCCACCTTAAACCCGAAAAAAATTTTACTAAAGAACAATTAATTGAAAAACTTACTCCTTACACTTTTAGTTTTGATACTAAAAACGAAATCAAAGTTAATTATTTTAATTCACTTAGCGAAGAAAAACTACAAAGGATGTTTCCTTACCTTTACTCATTTGTTAATCCTTTGTATTTTAGGAAAGTTTATAAAAAATCCCCACCAAATAACCATACTGATATTAAACAGTTTACTCAACTACCTGAAAATATCGATATCTTTACTTATTCATTTCCCTGTGTTGGTTTTTCACAAGCTGGACCCCAACAAGGATTTGATAATCCACAAAGTCAATTAATTTATGAAGTTAAACGGATTTTAGAAACTAATTTAGATAAATTACCAAAAGTATTAATTTTAGAAAATGTTCCTGCTTTAGTTGGACCAAAATTTTTAGGAGATTTTGAACGTTGAGTTGAATTTTTATCTACTATTGGATATCACACTACTTGAGAAGTAATTAATTCAGCTAATTTAGGGTCGGCTCAAAATCGTAAACGGGTATATGCTGTTTCGATTTTAAAATCTGTATCTTCAGAACCTTTTAAATTTAAAGATGTCAAGCAAAAAGAAATTTTTTTGGAAGATATTTTAGATCCTAACTTAGACTATCGAAACTATAATCATTTATTAACTAAACACCCATTAGGAAAATTTACAACATCTTTTAATAACATCACAAGTACAAGATTGAGCAACAATTTTTCAAACTTTAATTCATATGCTCAAGTTTTCTTAGCTCAAGGTAAAGGACCAACACTTACAGCACAAGGAACAAATTCTGATTTAAAATTTTACTTTCCTGAGCAAAATACACTGAGAATTATTTCACCAAAAGAAGCTTTTGTTTATATGGGATTTGATCAAGAAGATTTTAATTTAATTGAACAAAGCGATTTAATTACCGAAACTCAAATGAAACTTCTTGCCGGAAATTCTATTAGTATTCAAGCTCTTTATAGTATTTTTAGCAATATTTTTGATTATTTAAATAAGCACAATTTTTGATTATTACCACATCATTATAAAACTCAATCACAACGCAAAAAGCTTTCTTTATATGAGCTCATTGATATTGAACGACATAAATTCATCACTACTAAAAAATTAAGGTTTTATAAAGAAACAATTCGCAAGTATTGTCAGAATAAGGAAATTTATGAACCGAAAAAATGAATGAAAATTATTCATTCAAATTTTAAAAAAGAAGGAATTTATAGTTCATTATTTAAAGCTTCACGAGCACTATGAGATAAAAACTTTTTAGATCGTCCATATTATAAACTTGGACCTAATGGATTATTTATTCCTATAACTTTGAATGTTCTTTACCAATGGCTTACTAAAATTTATTTTTTTGATTTAATCCCACAACTACAAACACAATTAACCAAAGGAGAACAAAATGATCCCATCCAAAACCAAAATGTTTTATATTAAAGCTTTATGACCAATCTTTTTTAGTGGTCAGTTAGTTATATTTATTAATTATTTTCATTTTTCAAAAGAGTATATTTGATTAAGTGTTTTTATTTTACTTTGAAGTTTATTAATAGTTTTATTTAAGTTTAGCGAAAATATCCAAAATCTATTTTATAAATTTAAGTATAAAAAAATCTTTTTAAAATACAATTATCAACTCACTCAACAAAAAGCTGTTGATGAGCTTAAAAAAGAAATTATCAATAACACTCCAAAAGCTTTTAAAAATATTAAAGATGAAACTGAAATTGAATCTTTAAAACATCAAGAAAAAGTATTTTTAAATAACATAAACTTAGAACTTCAACAAGTTAAACAATTATCTTCTAATCCATCATTTGGCGAAATTCAATCAATTTATAAAAAAATAAAGAACAACAACATCACACAAATTGATCAAATGATTAATCAATTACAAAAAAATGAAAATCTTAAATTTTTAGCAGCTCAAAAAGCTAACATTATAACACGAGCTAATGAACTAAAACGTAAAGCATCTAGTTCATATAACCATTCTTTTCAAATTGAACTTTTAAAAAATACACACGAATCTTCAAAAATTGAACAAATAAAGGAGACTCAATAATGTACTTGTGATTATTCGAATTATTTATTCCTATTTTTATAATTAGCTTAATTACTAAATTTATCTTTGAAATCTTTTTTCCACACAAAAGAAATCTTAATTATTTAGTTAATGTAGGATCTGTTAATTTAACTTTTATTCCAATATTTTTCTATTTATTTTCTGTAAGAAAAATATCAACAGAAATGTTTGCTGTTTTAATTGTTTTATCTAATATTGTTTTAATTTTTGATTTACTAATTTTAGTTAAATTAATTAGAAATATTTATTTTAATCATATTTTAAGCAAAATTTTAGATTCAGAACAAAAGAATAAAGATATTGCATATTTAATTTATCGTTATAAATCTCAAGGAGCAACTATTAATAAGAAAAATGCCGAAAAACTTAAAGATGTAGATCCTAATCTTTTGATGGTTCGATTTAATGTTAAAAATTAAATTTTTAATTCCTTTAGGAGTTCTTATTTCTAGCAATATTTTCTTAAGCAGTTGTGTTTTTAATAAAAATGTTTTTCGTTTTGTTGATAATTCTTCATTTGAAACTCAAAAAAATTCCCCAGAACCCTTACAACCATCTTTAAAAGCAGAATTTCAAAGCGAAGAAGATAACCAAGGTTTTTTTGGTTTTGATGATGCCTTTGAATATTTTTTAATTTCAGAAACCACTCCAATTGCTTTAAAAAATTGAAACAAACGTAAAAATGAGTTTCTAGCAAATCGAAATTGAGTAAAAACAAAATTAGATTATAGAGATAATGATTATGTTAATGAATTAAAAAATGAAGAAATTCAACAAACAAACCAGGATGATACATTTGAATTTTCAATTCAACAGATAACAAAAGATGCTCAAATAAAAAAGTTTAATTATGAGCATATTTGATTTAATAAAAGCATTTCAGATTTACAATATTTTGTTCTTTTTGCTATCAAAGGAGAGCAGTTAGCATATTTACAACGGGAAATAATTAACTCATTAATTGATTATAAACAACAAACAAATCAAAGCAACTTTAATAAATTAATTGAGTTGTTTATTCGATTTATTAATTCTGAAAATTATGCTTTATTTTCAAATACTTATAATGAATTTATTGAGTTTTTTGACTTTGATAATTTTGATTATAAGAAAAATGTTAAAAGTTTATATGCTTTTTTAATTGATCAAAAAACAAAGAATGATTTTAAAGCTTTAGAAGATAAACAATTATTTGAACAAATTAAAATTTTTCTCTCTCAACAAATATCAATTAAAATTTTACAAACCCATTTTAACGAAGTAAACTTTGATTTACTAGTTCATAAACCACCAATTAAAGAAAGGAAATCAAATAATGACCAATAACTTAGAACTTAATATTTTTACTTATACTGGTAAAGAAAATAATAAAAACTTATTTTTAATGTTTACCAATAAAAATAAAGACAAAATCTTTTTTACCGAATTATTAAAAGAACCTTTTAAGGAAGATTTAAACACTCAAATTAGTTTTCAAAGTCTTTTAAATAAAAAATTTTTTGTCAATCCCAAAAAATTCTTTACAACCAGTTCAAAAGATAATTTTTTAAATTCTTGCGATTTTTCTTTAGACAAAATTTCGCTGGTAGATTTTGATAATTCATTATCTTTATTAGAAATATACTCATATGTTGTGAGTAAAAAAACTCAAATCTTATATTTGTAAACTAAAAAGGAGTTTTATGAACCAAGTATATTTAAAAGGAACTTTAGTTAACCCGATTAAATGAATCTTAAATAGAAAAAATGAATATTATGCTTTTTTGACAATTTTAACTCAAAATGACGATAAAAGCAAATCATATATTTCTGTTTACTTAACTAAAAACTTTAAAATATGGGAACACTCACTTAAAAAAGATACTTCGTTATTTATTCAAGGACACATCATTACTGGATATAATGCTCAACAAGCAAAAAATTTCACTTATGTTTTAGCTCATAGTCTCGAAATTCTTCATAATAAATTTAACAATTTAAATGAAGAATTCAAAAACACAAATCAGTTAATTTCACAATCCCAAAATAATCCTACGCAATTTCAAAAACCTAATGAAACTTCAAGCATTATTTTTGATAAAGAAGAATGAGAATAATCAATAAAAAACTTCAAAAATTAAAATTTTTATTTTTATCATTACCAATTGTAGCAACTTTAGTGCCAATTAGTATCAGTGCTAAAGTTGAAGATAATTTAATTACTGAAGTTTTAGAGTTTTTAAAATTGCGTATTAATAACAGTGAAATTATCCAGGATACTTTAAACATAAATAAAGATGTGTACCACAATAGTTCAATTAATATCGATTATTCAAGTGAATTTGAAAGTTTGATTAATTATTTATCTACTCAACTTAAAAGTTTTTTTGCTCAAGAACGCTATAAAAAAGAAAATTACTTATTTAATATTGATTATATAAATAATCAAGAACAAAAAAATTTCATTATTCATATTAGTAATATTCAAAAGCAAACTTGAAAAATTAAAGGACAAATTAATTTTATTAATAAAACTAATTTCTTTAATTCTAGCAATTATTTACAAGCTCAAGGTGAGCTAAATAAATCTTTGTCAAATCCAAATTACAAACTTTCACAAAATACTCTTAAAACATTAAAAAAAGCTCTTGAATTACGCATTCAACGTTTTAATAATTATTCATATACTTTTGAAAATAATCAAAACTTACAAGAACAAAAAACTATTAAAGTTTTTGATGAAAGCGTTGATAATCACTTTGTCTTTTTTGCTCCTTTTGGATTTGATTTTTATTCAGAAAATGAAGATGAAAAAGTTATTGTCAATGGAATTAATTTAGAAGTAAAAAACAAACACTTTACTTTTAATTTAGCAAGTATTTTAAAAAAGGATGCTAATACTAATTTATGAGACACTAACACTCCAATAGAATTAAAAATTACAAAATTTAATAAAATTACAGGTTCAGAAATTGTTTCTTATACTGAAAAATGAGATGTTTCATCAACAATTGCTCATTCAGATTTTAAATTGCTTAATTGAAATCCACAAGAGCAATATGCTCAATTTAATCGAATTACTAGTTTTAAAACCACAATTGATAGGAAACCAATTTTAGATGAAAATGGTAATCAAATCCCCAATCCAGATTATGATCCTTACATTGATCCAAAAACTGGAATAAAAAGCAATTTAGTATGAGTAAATTTACCTGAAAGTAATTTTTATACTCAATATTTGCAATATCCAAAATTTATTCAAGATGAATTTAATAATAAATTATCAAATAAGTTTTCAATTGAAAATAATTATTTTCTTAATAATTATTATAAAAATAATAATTTGCCGTTAGGAACTTATTTTTATAATACCGATAAAGTCTTTTTTGAAAATAGTATTTATCAATTTAATGCTCCACAAGGAATTGTTGCTCAATCAATTTCAAGTACTAGTGGAATTGAATTTAAAATAGCACAAGATGCAGATTTAGTTCTTATTTACAAATTAAATCCAAATGCTAAATCTTTAAGTATTGAGCCATTTTTTGAAAATGGTAATCAGTCTTATGTTAAAGTTCTTAGAAATACCGAAAAGGGAATTGAAAATAGCTTTGAAAACTTTTATTTCTCAGCTAATGGAACTTATTTAATTGCTTCATCTAAAAAAGGCGGACAAAGCAACTTTTTATTATTAAATTTGGATGATAAAAATATTCAAGATACATCAGAAAAAGCTAAGGAAGATTTAGTTGATGTAATTAATCGGCCTTATATTGAGCGTTTTTATGATAGCAAAATTGGAAAACTTTTTTCAAGATATTTAACTGAAATATGAAAAATATCCTCTGAAAAAATCAAGAGTCTAAGTTATTATGATGTATTAAATTATTGAAAAAGTTTTATTAAATATTCTGGAACTTTACAAGGAAAAATTAAGTTTTTCGAAAGTAATTGGGAGAATAATTTTTCCGATATTATTAACGATGTTTTAGAACTTAAAGATAACACTTTTGATTTAACTCATACTAAATTTTATAAATACAACATTGTCTTTTTAGAAGCACAACAAGCATTTTTAGATAATGACTTTAAATTAGATCAAGCATATAATAAATTCAAATCTTCACATTTTCAAGACTTAGAAGTAAAACAACAACTTGAAAACCTTGCTTTAAAAAACGATGACTTAATCACTGAAATGCTTAAAAATAAGACTTATATGCAACGTCTTAATCGTAAATTATTTAAATCTAATAATTTATTTTTACAAAGTGTAAGCTTTAAAAAGCTTTCTCCGAAAGGGGATAATGATTATTATTACTCATATGAGTATGAACTCAAATTTAATTCTGTATTTTTTAACCAACAACCTATTATTAAAAAGATAGTTTTAAACTTTAAATCTTTAGTTGCTGATTATACTAAACCAGATACTTCAGGAATTTCTAAAATCGACCAAGAGACTTTAGAAATTAAAAGGAAATTCATTTTAAATGAACCTGTAATTGACCAATATACTCAAAATAAAAATAAAAACTTATTTAAAGAAACAGAATTTAAAAGCCATTTTTCCAGAGAATGATTTAAAAATATTTCCTTAGAAGAATTTAATTTATATACATATAAGCTAAAAATTCTTTATCAGTTTGATGATATCGAATTAATTATTGAAGTTTCTAAAGGAGATAAAACATTTGTTTTAGACCCTTATAAATTGAAGTTCTTATCTGATAAAGGGAATATCTTTAATTCCTTAAATTTAGATTTAATTAATATTTATCCATTTTTAAATAATTCACAAATTTCAATTCAACAACTTATTGACTTATTAATTTTAGAAATTGAAGATAATTTCAATCCTAAAAAATATTATCAAATCAATTGAGATATTGATAATTTAACTGAATTTTCAAATGCTTTAATTAAATTAATAAACAAGCAAACTGAACAAATTAATCTTAAACTCATTAGTCTTTGCAAAGAGCCAAATTGTACAAAATTTACCAAAACAATTTCTTTAGTAAATTTAGCCCCTTGAGATTTAAAAAATTTAACAAAAGTTTCAATTATTATTGATGATAATAATGTTAAAGATTATATCAATTACACTCAAAATATTTTAAAAGAACTATTTGATACTTTTAAACCTAAAAATATTTATCAAATTAAGCATTTAAATCTACAAGATCTTTATTTAAAAATTAAGGAGACGCTTTATTCTAAGCAGAAAGTTTCTCAAAGTTCTTTTGAGTTAAAACCTTTAAAACAATATCAAAGCTTATATAAGAATTTTTGAAGTGTTGATATTTTTAATAAAACTAATAATTTAAATTACTTAAATATTAATGATATTTTTACATTTGACAATATCCTAGTTGATGCTGATAATGTTAAGAAAATTTTTAAAGATATTATTGAGTTTTTAACTAATAAAGAAAATGTCTTAGATTACCAAATTAATAGTGATTTTACTCTTGAAGAAATCAAAACACTCATAGCTATTTATAGTGAAAATATTAGTTTTAATGTTTCAAAAACATATATTGTTTTAGGCTCTTATAAAAACATTTTAGAGCAGTTTAACAATTTAATTACCACCCAAGTAAATATACAAAGCAAAGAAAAATTAGAACTTATTTTAAAGCAATTTAAAAACTTTGATAGCTTTGATTTAGCTGATAACAAATTTAAAAATGATTTTTTAAATAAAATTAATCAACTCATTTCTCTTGTTATTAATTCTTCTTCAAAACAAATTAACAAAGAAAAACAAGCAATTATTAATTTGCTAGTGGATAATAAGGAACTTAAAACTACTTTACATTTATATACTTTAATTAAAAACAATACCAAGCAAATTTTGCTCAAAAATTTAAGTGAAGTTCAATTAAGTTCAGAAGAAATTTCAAATATTTTAAATGATATTGATAAAGATATTCACGAACAATTAGAGCAAAAAACAAACACAATTAAAAAAGAAATTGATGCCCAAAAAGAACAAATTAAGAAACAAAAAGCAATTGCTCAAGCTAAAAGAAATCGTGATTTATCAATTGTTTTTGGAGTTTTAGGTAGCGTTAGCTTAGTTGTTGGAATATTAATAACTTGAAGATATTTAAAACGTCGCGGAAAGCTTAAACGAAAGTAAAATAATACCTTTAAGGAAAAATATGAAAAGCAAAATTTATAGTGCTTTATTATTTAGCAAAGAACAAATTCAAAACATCAAAGAAGACCCGTATTTATCAGAAATAATTTCAAAACTTCAAATTAGCGATAATGAAATTGTTAATAATATAGATTATTTTTTAAAAATTCACGATCGTCAAATAATGCCAAATGAATATATAGACATTATTGAACTTTTTCGTGATGAAAATGGAAAACTAAGTGCTTCATTTCGGTATGCTGATAACGCAAAAGCTAAAGCTTTTTTACAAAATCAATTAATTAAATATAAAGAATTAGGATTTTTTAAATATAAATATTTTTTTAGTCAGTTAAAGCTTTCATCTTTAGTTCCTACTAACTTATTAAATCACCAAAAACAATTTCAAAGCAACATAAAACAAATTAAAAAAGGTTTTTATATACAAAGTAAAAATACTGATGACATTGTAAAAATTTTTAACTCAATTGCTAATGATTTTGTTAAAAATCATGTTCAAGTAGCTTATATCAATGTATCAAATTTAATGAATTACATTAAATCTACTTTTAATAACCCTGATGAAAATAGTGAGTTAATAGTTAAAAATTTAAGCAATATTAGTGTAGTGATTTTTGATAATTTAGGTTTTGAACAATTACCAAAATGATTTTTTGAAAAGCTTTATAAGATTTTAGAACATAGGAAAATGTATGGAAAAATCACTTATTTTTCAAGTCCTTTTTCATTGGAATTTATAGCTCAAAATATTTTATTAGAAGATAACAACAATATTTTTATAAAAAACCAAAAAGAATATTTTTACCAAACAATTAAAGGTTTAATCGAATTTGAAATTACTATTTAAAAAACTTTCACTCCCGCTAAAAAACGAAAGGAAAGAACTATGTTAAATAACTATCAAATACTCTCAGAATTATTTTTAAATATTCAAAACTCTAAAAGTAAATTTTATCAGAGCAAATCATCAAAAGATTTTGAAGACGTAATGCAACGACTTTTAGATAGTTTAAATTTTGTTAAATTAAGTAATGATAAGGAATATAAACTTCAACATATTTATAATAAAGAATTAATGTTTGATGAAAAAATTACTTATGAGCAAGTTGAGCAAAAATGAAAAACTTTAAAAGTTCAAGTGTTAAGCAAAAACAACATCGAATTAATTCAAAATCCTTTTAAAACTCTAAAAAATCACTTTATAATTCATCCATTTGGAACTCAACAATTTCCTGATATCTTGATTTTTTGTAATGATTATGTTTTCTGCTTAGAAATTAAAAGCATTAGTAATTTAAACAAAAGTTCTCTTCCAGTATGAAATTCTAATTTACCTAAAGCTTCATCTTTTTATGTATATATTCAAACCAACAACAATATTACATTTTTTAAAGGGGAAGACTTCTTAGGAAATTCAACACGTAGTTATTTAAATTCGTTTTTTGATTTAATTGATGAAAAACAAATGTTAAATGATTTAAAGAAAAAGCTTTCACAACATCATTTACTATCACAAAGTAGCGAAAATATCTTCGGACTTGTACCTAAAATTCGAAAATCTTTTAACTACTCTTTATCTTTTGCTACTAATAGAAACATTGGTATTTTTGATAATAACCTAAATAAGAATTGAGAAGATAAATTAATTACGTTTTTAAGGACTTTCAATGAATAATAAAAAGAAAGAGCAATTTTTTACTAACCCTAAAATTAGCGACTTATTAGTTCGTAAAATTACTGAATTTTTCTCAAATAGCATTTATCAACGCACTATTATTGAACCAAGTGCTGGAAGTGGAAATTTTATCAATTCACTTATTAATTATGGAATTAAAGCGGAAAATATTTTAGCTTATGAAATTGATAAAAGTTTTAGTAAAAATAAACTTTTAATGATTAAAGATTATCTTTTAGAAGATATTCCTTATAATGAAAATAACTTCATTATTGGAAACCCACCTTTTGGAAAAAATGGTTCTTTAGCATTAAAATTTTTAAATAAAGGACTAAGCGAATCACCTTATGTTGCTTTAATACTTCCGATGAGTTTCAAAAAGTATTCAAAACACAAACATGTTCTCCAAGGCGCTCAATTGCTTTGAGAAATTGATTTACCAGAAAATTCTTTTTTAGTTAGAAATAGTCAATATGATGTTAATTGTGTTTTTCAACTATGAAGTAATCCAAAAGTGAAATCATTTTTACCAAATAAACGGATTTTACAATCTCCAAAGTTAAAAGTCGAAGATTTTATTACCTACACTTATAACAACACTCCTAAGACCTTAAAATTTTTTAATAAAGACAAATATCAATGAGATTTAGCTATTATTCGACAAGGATTTTATGATTATTCTAAAATAATCACTAAAGAAAGTGAACTTAGCACTAATAGACAATATATTTTTATTAAAATTATCAATCCAATTGCTTTAACCATTTTAAAACAAATAGATTTTAATAAGCTTTCTCAAAAAAATACTATTATTCCAGGATTTTCTAAATCAGATTTAATTACTGCTTATTTACATGTTAAAAGTAATTTTAAACTCAAAAAGAAAGATACTAATTTAAATTTTGATCAACTAAGATAATTTTTATCTTAGTTTTTTAATTCTTTTTTAATGATTTTTTGCGATTGTTTTAACACTCCGCTATACTATTGTTAGCATAAAAAGGTTTTAATAGTTTAATTATTAAAACAAAAAGGAATTTAAACATGAGCAAAACAAGCACAAATAAACTTAAAAAAACATATAGCAACAAAATCGCTCAATTACAAAACTTCCTAAGTTTTACATTGGTATTTTTCGCACTTTCTTACATAATTTTAAATGCTGTGTTATTAGCTTTATATGGTTATACAGTTAATAAAGCAACACAATCTCAAAAAATAAACCCCTTTGTTTATGTAATTTATATAGTTGGTAGTGTTTTAGCAATTTCTTTATGAGTAAAAATTATTGTATTTTTTGTTTTTTTAAGAAAAAGTAAACAAAGTCAAATTCAAAATTACAAAATTAATATTTCTAATCTTACCTTTTTGAAAAAAATTTGTTTGTATTTATTTAGTTTTTCAAAAACTACATTAGAAAGGTTTTGTGATAAAAACAAATTAGAATTTAAATTATTAAACTAATTTTTTTAAAATAAAACATTAAAATCGCATTTTTTATGCGATTTTCTAGTACTTTTTTATCCTTATATATTATTCCGTTATACTCAAAATGAATGATTAAAATTTAAAAAATCGTTCAAGTTAATATCTAAAGGAGAAAAACAATGATAAAAGAAATTACAAGATTTTTTGAAAACAAAGATGACTTCGGTGTTGATAGTATTGTTAAACCAATAAAATCCCTTGGAAGATCAATCATTGAAGTTGTTGGTCCTTTGTTCTTTTACGCTATAGCTTTAGCTCTTATTGGCGTTGGTTTTTGAATGTACTACAAAGCTTCTAAAAAAGTATCAGAAACAAAAGGCAGCGACAAAAAGGACGCTAAAGATTCAGCAAAAAATGCCTTATTAATGGTTGCTTTAGGGTTTGTTGTTCTTTTAGTTGCAGGAATAATCACAGCAATTATACTTAAGGCATTTTAAAAATTTATGTTTTCTTGATTAGTTGATTCTATTTTATATGGGGTTGTTACTCCACCATTTTGAATTTTTATTTGAATTCCCTTTTTGGTTGTTCAAGTTTTAGATTTTATTTTTCAATTTATTAGCTTTAATTTATTTAATTTAATATTTTTTGGAAAATCAAATTTAGACTTAAATAATTTTTCTTTTGCTAACTTTCACTTTAATCCACTTTTTTTAATATTTTTATTACCTATTGGCTTGTTTGTTCCATACTTAGCATATCGTGCTTTAAAATATCAAACACAATATCCCGAAAGTGGAGCATTTAGAAAATTTATTCGCAATCTTCCTAAGTATGTAGCTATTGTACTTTTACTTCCATTTGGAATTTACTTTATGACAGTAATTTTAAAATTTATTGTTCTTCTTATTAAACAATCAGCAGGACTGAATAACACTTCAATATCTGATAGTTTGTGAGATCAAATCCGCTTTGTAGAATGAAATAAAAACCGCGGTTGGGATGTTAATGAATGAAGAGAACTTACAAAAAGATATTACTGATGAGATTTTAGTCAATGAAGAACCATTTATTCTGGGGATTCTATGAGCTTTCTTTTACGGGGATTTGTATTAATTCTCATTTATTTAATGCTTGTTTTAAATTTTGCTTTAGGAATGGCAAAATTAATATGAAAACTTCTTTTAATGCTTTTGCTTTCACCAATTTATAATATTAAATTACTTTTTTATGACAAAAATTCAAAAGATAGTAAACAATATTGAAACGAAATTAAAGGTTTAATTCTTTCTTATTTGTTTTGTTTAATAGGTTATAGTTTTGTTTCTCTTTTAATTGAACTTGTTTTACCAATAATTCATTCTCTTAATATTTTCAAAGATGTTGTTATTGTATCTTGGGTTGGAGAAATGATTTTAACTGCTATTTTATGTTTTGCTTTAACTTCTTCATTTTCAAAACTTCTCGAAAAATTCCCCGCATATTTTGGGTTTAATAATGGTTTAGATTTATCTGGTGGAACAAGGTTAGTCAGTGGTTTTGGTTCAGCAATAGTACCTAAAAAAGTTAAATCTAAAGTTCAACAAAGTGCTAATAAGTTTAAAACTCAACAAATTCCAAACTCAAACTCAAACGCTACTACAGTTGCTCCTAAACAAAATGATAATTTAAATCCATCAGCAAATAAGAGTTCATACAACCCTATTAATTTAACTCAAATTAAATCATTTGCTAAAGAAAATCCAATTTTTCCAATCCCTATAGATAATCAACCAAAAACAAATAATTCTAGTGAAATTAATATAAATATCGAAGTAGAAAATACTTCTGGTCAAACTAAAAGTTCTAAACAAATAAATGTTTCACAAAATAAAGGAGATAAATAAAATGCTTCAACCAAATAACATTAAAAATAAAAAGATTAGAATTTTAGATTCTAAATTAGAAAAAAGTGATTTTATTTTTATCTTTATTTCGATTGTTTTTAGTATATTAATTTCTTTGACATTTTTATTTTTGTTAAGTTATTGATGAGTTTTTGGAATTTTTATATTAATTTGTTCTATTACTCTAATATGGGGACTACCAACTAACAAAAATAGTTTAAGACGTTATAAAAATACTTGGTACTCTATTCAATATTCTTTTTCTCAAAAAGAATATAACCAAAATCAAGTTGCTAATTTTTCTCCTTTTCAAAGAATTGATGAAAATGGAGCAATTATTTATGATGATACTGAATGAATTTTAGTGGAATTACAAGGAAAAAACATTTGAAAATACTCTCAAGAAGAAATTGACCGTTTTGTTTATAAATTTAATTCATTTTTATTTGCTTTAAAAACCCCTTTTAAATTCTTAAAATTAAACTTAAAAAATAACTATGAAAAAAATAATCAAAAACTTAAAAATGTTTTTGAAAGTTTAAATCCTGAACAACAAAATTCAGATTTATACAAAGATTATTATATTAATTATGCAGCCGAATTAAATCACTTTGAAAACCATTTTAATTCAAAGAGACATTCATATTTTATTTTAGTAGCTGTGGATAATGATTATCAAAGCTCTTTAACATCTTTAAAAAGTGCTTTAAAACTTATTAATTTTTTAAATCCAGAAATTGTGAGCAAAAAAGAAAAAATCTTAGAATTTTTTGATAATTTATTTTTCGGAAGGCATCAAATAGAAGAAGAAAATACAAAGTATGTAGTTGATAACTTATTTATTAATAAAGACAGTGTAGATTTTGATAATAAAAGAGTTATTTTTTCTTCTTTAAAGGAAGTTCCGATTAATATAAGCGAATTTTTTATTCAAGCATTTTTTCAAAATCAACATTCTAATGTTTTAGTTGATTGTTCTCCATATGGAGCAGAACATTCAACTAAAATGCTTGATAAAGCTCAAGATATTTTAGAATTTGAGCATTTTGACTCAAAATCAACTGTTAAAAGACGTAGTTTTGAATTAGAATTACAAGCACTAGATCAATATATCGAAGAATTTAATCGCTTTGATGTGTCTTTTATTAATGTATCTGTTTTTGAGTGTATCGTCCTTGATAAAGAAAATAAAACCGAAGAACAACTCAAAACCCAAAAAGATGAAATTTTAAATATTTTAAAAGCAAGAAATGAGCGTTATAAGTTAGAATTTAATTATTGACATCTTAATCAGATTAAAGCTTTTAAAGAATTTTTTAATCTTCAAAATAGCTTTGAAAACTCTATTGTCTTTTCCAGTTTAAACTTAGCTCGAACTTGACCTTTTACTTATGAATATTTTAATGATGAAGATTATTTTATTTTAGCATCTCAAAGCTATTCAAATGGACTAATTTTCTTTGATGATATGAAAAAGACCTTTACTCGTCCATCTTCTTCAATGTTTTTTATCGGTGAAACAGGAAGTGGTAAAACGGCCGCTATTTCTAAAGTAGCATTAAAACACATTTTAAAAAACGATCGGGTTTTATTTATTGACCCTAATAATGATTATTCTAAAATTACCAAAAAGTTCAATGGTCAAGTAGTTAATTTAACTGATATTTCAAAGTTTCAAACTAATTTACTTGAACTTAAAAATGATTATTACATTGATGATGATGGAATAACCTTACATAAAAATTCTAATAAATCAATCATTAAAAAGAAAATCGAATTTTTAAAAGGTCTTTTTACTATTTTAAATGAGCAAATTACTGCTGAAGAACTTGATTTTTTAAGTTTATTAGTTCGAAAAACTTATACTTTAGCAGGGTTTGCTAATGAAGAAAATGATATTGAAACACTTAAACCAATTACTTTTGAAGATGTTATTAAATATGCTGATAATTTAGATATTAAAGAACTTTCAACTCTTAATAACAATATTTACACTCAAGAAAGCTTAATTAAAGCACTTAGATTTTTACAAAATAACTTTGATAAAGAAAATGGTAATTATTCATATTTTAACACTGATAAAGTGATCGATTTTAATGGAAATATCATTTCATATAATCTTCAAAGTATTTTAAATTCATCAAAAAAAGAAGCAGAAATTATATGTTATATCTTAATTAGTAATTTTAATAAAGCTATTATTGATAACTTATTTTATAACATTCAAAATTATGGATGAGAAAATCAACATAAATGACGTAGTATTGTTATTGTTGTTGATGAAATTCATAAATTTATCGGTGGAGCTGGTGGATTATATTTAGTATCGTTTTTATTTGATGCTATTAAAACACTAAGAAAGTTTTGGGGGCTACTTATTCAAGGAACACAAAGCTTTAAAGATTTTGCTTTAAATGAAAATATTAAAAATTTAACTAAACAACTTTTAGAGCAAACTCAATATAAATTTGTCCTTAAAATATCTCAAGAAGATATCAAATTCTTTGATAATATGCTCCCTGATAGTGCTAAATTACTTCAAAGCGAAAAAGATTATATCGCTAATTCAACTGTTGGAGAGGCAATCTTTTTACCTGATAGTTCAAATAAACAAATGATTAGATTTTTTTATAATGATTATGAACAAAAACTTATTTTTAGAACCAAATTACAAGAATAACCAAAGGAGAAACTCAATGTGTTAATTAACAAGCTTTCTTTTTTAAAAACGCCATTTTCATCACAAGAACCCTTAAATAATCAAGCTATATCTCAACACCAAAATATCCCAGAAACTTTAGAATCAAAGGCTTTTACAGGATATGATTGATTTGCTAAAGAATATTTTTTAAAAAGTCTAACCTTTGAACGAAAATACATTTTAATAATGTTATGGTTTTTTGTGTTAACTTTTCTTAGTGCAGCCATAATTTCAACACTAATATACACTCATATTATTAATTTTGAATTTCAATACACTGTTGCTGTGTTTTTAAACATTTATAACGCAGTATCATTTGTCCTGGTTTTAGCTAAGTTTTTAGATTTTAAATTAATTAATAATTCCTTTAGATTATGAAGAGAAAGCTTAATTAAAGATATTCAAATTACTAGTGATAAATCAGCAATCTTTTTTAAAAAATATCTTTCATTAAACAAATTTTTAGTTCATTTAATTTGAATTAATATCTTTTTATTAACATTTTATGGGTTATTCATTTTGATTATTTATTTACTTAAAGATGTAGATACTACTTTAGGTTCTGTAAAGAGTAATTTTCACTGACGCCTTAACATTAAAGATGGATTAAAAAATTCTTTTGGTAATGTAGCGTTGTTTTGCTTAACTAATTTAATTATTTTAGCATCAACAATGTTTATTAGTGCTTTAAGTTATGTTTTTGTCAAATATCGTATTAATTTAATTTCAGGAACTTTTTCAAGCGAACTTACTAAATATGAAACTTTAGTTAAACAGCATACTTCGCAAATTAAAAAATACTGATTTTATTTTTATGTATTTTGTGTGTTATTTTTAATTTTTATTCCATTAACTTTATTGCTTTATCGAATAATTAAAAAAATCTTTACTCGTAAAAAAAGTATTTAAAAAGCAAGATAAAATCTTGCTTTTTTTACTTTAATTTTAAGCAATAACAGTGTTGTTTAAAATAAAGTTTTTAATATATAAATTTAAATGTTTTTCTTTATTATGAATTACATAATTATTAATTATTTCAGTATATTGTTTATCATTTTTTTGAGTGCTTAAATATAGTCCACATAGATTTTGTAAAAATAACACCATAAAAGCAAATATTACTCGCTTATTTCCGTTGATTAAAATATGTTGTTTAGCTAAATTAGCAACAATATAAGCAAGCAAATCAAAATTATTTTGCTTTTCTAAAGTATCAATGTAGCTAATATAATTGTGATAATGCAAAAGCACTTTATCTTTAAAAATTCCCATTTTAGTATTATCAACTTGATCTTCTGAAGTGTTAGCAAACTCAAAAGCTTGAGTAATTAAATCTTCAAAGATTTCTATGGCAATATCTTCATCTAAATAATAGCTAAAATTAAGCTTAGTTAGCCCTTTATTTGTTTTTATAAGTAAGGTGCTTAATTTATCATCAATAACATTAAAATGCTTTAAATAAGGCTCTTTTTGTGCTTTTAAGGAATGTTTATTTAAACAAATAATATTTTTTTCTTTAATCATAAATTCTCTTTATAAATTACATTTTAGCTAAATTTTTTATAACTTTTTTACATAAATCTTTTTGCGGAAAAATATCAAGTTCTTGTTTTAAAGTTTCGGTGTGATTTTTTCAAATTTTTGTTGTTAGTTTTAAAGGTTTTGGTATTGTCATTTGTCATTCCTTTCAAAAAATAATTATTTTAGATTTATTTGAAGTATAAATTTTTAAATTGTTAAATGTAAAAAATCATCAAAAATCACATTAAAAAATGTGATTTTTTAGATCTATTTATTTGCTCCATTATCCTTATAAAATAAAGCACTTGAAAAAGTAAAGGAGCAAATAATGATTAAAAAACAATTTAGTAAAAACAATGAACTTTACACGCCTAGAAAATGAGTAGAATATATCATCAATTACTTAGAAAGCACCAAAGCACTTACTAAGGATATGACTGTTTGATGTCCATTTGATTTGGATATTTCAAGTTTTCCAACAGTATTAAGACAAAGGGGATATAAGGTTATTAATACTCATATAAACACCGGACAAGATTTTTATAATTATATCCCTGAAGAACCTTTTGACATTATTATTTCAAACCCTCCTTTTACAGGAAAAGCTCAAACATTAGCACGTTTACAATCACTTGGACCTAATATTAAATGAGCATTAATTTATGGCAATCAATTCTTTTTAACATCAAGTTTTGTTCGTCAATTAAACGATCTAAATAACTTTCAAATGATTGCTTTTGAGCGAAGAATGTATTTTCTTAGTGATTATGCTTTAGATGTAGAAAAACCAACTAAAGAAGTAAAGACAAATCCAATGTTTGCGTCATTAGTTTTAACAAACAACTTATTTTTACCTAAGGATTTTATAGTACTCAAGGGAGTTAAAAATCAATAAAAAAGCAAAAATATATTAACTTTTCAAAATTGTATATGAATATGAATGATATTATGACCAAGTGCTTTTACTATCTTTTGATGAATTCCTAAATTTGAATCAATATGATTGTTATGAATTGTAGCTACAATAGGAATTGTGCCATGTCTTTCTGATTTGTTATCCTAATTTATGGATTGTTTATAATAACAAAAACAATAAAATCGCATTTTTTATGCGATTTTTTAGTACTTTTTAAGCTTTATTTATGAACACGTTATACTCTTTTTGCACTAAAAGCAAAAGAAAGGAACAAATATTACACTTTATTAGCTATATTATATTTTGGATTAATTATTACAGTATCTGTTTTATTAGCACTATACTCTTAAGTTCTGTAGTAAATCAGACCAAAAATAACTTTTAGTGTTATATATTAAAAAATATAGAAAGGAAAAAACATGACTAAAAAACGAAAATTTCTTATAATTGGCTCTTCAGTTGCTCTTCCAGCTATTATTGCTGGAACAATTATTGGTGCTGTTCCTACATATTCAGTTCTTAGCAAAAAAATTACCAAACTTAAAGAAGAAAATGCTAAATTGCTAGCAGAAATTAAAAGGCTCAGAGATCAGAACAAAACCGACCAATACACTACTACAACTCTTAGAGCTCAAAACGAACGTTTAGAAATACTTGTTAAACAATTTAACGAAACAACTTTAAATAAAAGTGATTTTAATAATGTTCTTACATCTTTATCAAAAGAAATTAGTTCAGGTAAAAGTGTTGGTGAAATTGTCAAAAATGTTGGATATAAACAACTTGAATCTCCGCTTATTGAATATAAAAATAGTTTACAAGAGAAAATTACTAGTTTAAGTTCAACATTAGATGAGCAACTTCAAAATAATGACCTTTTAACTGAAGATACTAAAAAATTAATTAAAGCATCTATTGCTAAAGGGCAAAATCTTTTATCTTCATTAAATGAAAATTCATTTAGTGATATTGAAACTGCCAAAGCATCTTTAGAAAAAATTGTTAAATCGCAAAACATTTATCTAGCTCAAGTTCAAACTGCTTTAGATATTATGAAAACCCAACTTGATCAAAACAACACCAAAATTGCTCACAATGTCGAAAATATCAAAACTCGAAATGACCAAATTTTAAAATTAGTAAAACAAAGTAATGATACTTTGAGTTTCTACTTACAAAAAATTGAAGAACTTTCAAAGAATTTGACTACTTTTAAAGATTCAAATTTTGATAATGTTTTTACTCCTAGTTCAGCAAATACTATTAAAGGATTAATTACTCAAGCTCTTGAGATTTTCAACAACAAAAAAGTAGTTTTTGAAGAAATTGTAAACACTTCAAAACAAAAAATGTCTGATCTTAACTTAGAAGAAGATTTTGAAACTCCAATTATTAGCTATGATTTACCTAAATTAAGTCAGAGTTTTGATGAAGTTCTTAAAAAATATGAAGATATTCGCACTCAAATTCTTAACGCTTACAATGAACACAGTAATAAACTTTCTGGCGAAGTGCTTAAAGCTAACGAATTAGTAAATGCTTTAAAAGCAAAACAACAAGACAATGAAGACCAAATTACTCTTCTTACCAAAGACAAAGCAACCTTAGAGGCCAATATTGCTGAAATTAAAAAGGATTTAACCACTAACTTAGGTTCAATGCTTGATAGTCAAATTACCTCTTTAAATGGAATTGAAAATACCATTAGGTCTTCAAATATCCCCCAAGCAATTTCTTTAGCAAATCAATTAAAAGTTCAAATTGACGCTTTACAAGGTCTTAAAAGTAAATATACTGCCGAAAATTACACACAAACCTTTGCTCCTGTTGTTAAACAAGCTCTTGATTCAGCTCAACAAGTTATTGATGAGTACAAACGCAATGTTTTAGATGCTTTAAAAACAGAATTTGAATCAACTAAAGCAACTTTAGCTCAAACTCAAGGAGAGCTTGAAAAAACCAAATCAGAACTTACTTTAAAACAAAACAGTCTATCAGAGGTTGAAAGATCTTTAGCGGAAGTTAATCAAAGCTTAGCTCAAAACAAACAAGAATTAGACCGAGCTACCGAAAGTTTAACTACCACTAATAATCAACTTCAAACCTTAAAACAAGAACTTAAAGACAATCAATTAAAAGTCGAAAATACTTTTACAGCAGTTAATTCAGCATATACTAACCTTAAAGCCAAAGCAAATACTTTAATTGGAGAAATGGATTCAAGTATTAATGTTTCAGAGCTTAAAAAATTGATAGATGAAAATGTTCCAATTTTTAATCCTAAAGACTCATCTGCTCAACAACTAGCAAGCATTCAAAATTTAATTGATAAATCTACTCAGTTAAGTAATTTATTTAATAAAGCCGCTCAAGATGATTTTAAGTTCAAACAATCCCAAACAAACCAAAAAATCAGAGAACTTAATAAAGAAAAGGAAACCATTCAAAATGGTATCTCAGATTTACAAGAGAAACAAGCTAGATTTAAGAGTGTCTTATCAAAAAACATCATAACCCTAAATAGTGCTTATAGTTCAAGAAAAACTGCAGCTCAAACAATTGTAGCTACTGCAAAAAGCTTAAGTCTTCCAACTGAAGAACTAGAAAAATTACTTAGTTTACAAGATTTACAAGCTCCAGGAAATGATTTAACCAAACAAATTGATTTTGTTGAACAATACACTACTAGAATTAGTAAATTAGGTGAAGAAACTTTAAAACTCCAAAATGCTATTTTAAATAAAACCACTTCTCAAACTGCTCAAGCTAAAAAAGAATTAGAAGATATCAAAAAACAGAAAGAAAAATTAGAAGAAACAAATAGATTATTAGCTAAAAAAGACGCTCAAAATCAAGCTCAAATCGCTCAATTGCAAAAAACTATTCAAGCTAAAGAAAAAGAACTTCAAAATGCTATTTCTCAAAGAGACCAAGCTCTAAAAGATAAAGCCACAAGTCAAAAACTCAAGGAATTACAACACCAACAAGACCAAGATAGAATAAAAAATCTCAATAATGAAATCGATAGATTGAAAGAAATTTGTTCAAATGACAATTAAATCCACCAAATCAAGACTCAAATTCTGAATCTCTTGAACGAATCAACACTCTCGAATTCCAAAACCAAAGACTTAATAAAGAAAAACAAGAATTACAAAATGAATTAAACGACGCAAATAACAAACTTAGAGAGGCAATAGAAACCTACAAAAAATATAATAACGCACTTACAAAATCAAATGTTTATAAAAATGCCACTGAAACTTCAAATTATAAAAATGATTCAGGACGAACCAATGCTCTTACAGGGTATGGAGATTATTATGATAAATATCGCTTTGGTGGTTGATTTAGCACATTATATCCTGGAAAAACCCCCGATAGTGTTTCTATTATTCAACTATTTAACCTTAGGTTAAGAAATACATCACAAGGACCGCACACCTTCAGAATTTGATATCTTGATACAACCGAAACTGACCCAAGCAAACAATTAAAATCAACAATCGAGACCTGAAATTACAACATGTCTGATGGATGAGCTCAGGGTTATGGAGAAATTTATCACAATCCAACTGCTAAAACCAGTAATGCTCATTATATACATTCAGAATATTTAGTTATCAATAAAATAAATGATTGAGCCCCTAATAAAGTTATGTTTTACTACGTTATGGCTAGTTGAGATAAAAATAAAAACCAGATTTGAGATCTTACAGCAAAACAAGTAATAGTTTCAATTGAAGAACTAGATAATAATTAATAAGATTCTTGTGCTATTTCAAACCAAAAACCCCAAAAGTTTGACTTAAACTGATATGAACCCCTAAAGTTGGACAATAAAATCCAAAATTAAGGGGTTCATTTTTATGAAACTAAGTTACGAAGACAAAATCAAAATATATCAATTACGTAAAAAAGGATTTACTGAAAAATCTTTAACAATAAAATTTAGAGTAAATCGTGCAATTATAAAATATATTGTCGCACTGATAAATCGTCACGGAATTGAAATTGTTAAAAAGACTAAAAATCAATATTATTCTCCACAAATAAAATTAGAAATGATTAATCAAGTTCTTCTTAAAGGACATTCTACAAGAGAAATTTCACTTCAATATGGATTACCTAATTGAGGAATTCTTTCAAATTGAATTATTCAATACAAGAAAAATGGGTATACTATTGTTGAAAAGAAAAAAGGAAGGCCATCAAAAATGGGACGTAAACCAAAGAAAACTTGAGAAAAATTAACACCACTTGAAAAAGCTAAACAAGAGATTGAATATCTTAGAACTGAGGTGATTTTCCTAAAAAAGTTAAAAGGGATCCCGTTGGATCAAAAAGACTTACAGAATATAAAAGCCAAAAAGTTAAAGAAATGGTCGACGAAGGATTCTCATTAAAAATTTTATTAAAAATTGCTCAACTATCACGTTCAACTTATTATTATCATCTTAAAAAAATCAATTCAGCTGATAAAAATAAAAATTTTAAAGACGAAATTATATCTATATATAATGAACATAGAGGCAGTTATGGATATCGTCGTATTACTTTAGAACTCAAAAATCGTGGATATTTGGTAAATCATAAAAAAGTAAAAAGACTTATGAATTTGCTAAATTTAATTGGCGGAAATCGTAAGCGTAAAAAATATAAATCATACAAAGGCGAAGTGGGCAAAAAAGCTCCAAACCTTATTAATCGAGATTTTTATTCTAAAAAACCATTGCAAAAATGTTACACTGACATTACTGAATTTGCTTTACCTAGTCATTCTCAAAAACTTTATTTGTCAGCTATTTTAGATGGTTATAATAGCGAAATTATCAGTTTTACTATATCTCGCTCCCCAAATTTATTGCAAGTTGAAAAAATGCTTAAAAAGGCTTTCACAAAAGCTAAATATAGTGGAACAATTTTACACAGTGATCAAGGTTGACAATATCAACATAATAGTTATCACAAATTTTTAAATTCTAAAGAGATAAAAGCTTCAATGTCCCGAAAAGGTAATAGTCCAGATAATGGGATGATGGAATCATTTTTTGGAGTTTTAAAAACAGAAATGTTTTATGGCAAGGAACATACTTTTAAATCGCTTGAACAATTAGAAAAAGCTATTATCAATTACATTGATTACTACAATAACAAAAGAATTAAAGTTAGATTAAAAGTTAGATTAAAAGGACTTAGCCCTGTCCAATACAGAACTAAGTTCCTTCAATAATTTTTTGTCTAACTTTTGGGGTTCATATCAAAACTGTCAGATAAAAGGGGTCTTTTTTTTTTTTTTTTTGAGAACCGTTATAATTAAAATAATATGAAGTTTTTCAAATCAAAAACCAAGAAATTTACATTACTTTTAACTAGCACATTAGCTACTACAGCTTTGGTTTTTTTAACTCCAAGTCTTATACCTCACAAAACAAACAAAATTTCTTATTTTTCACAAAATCCAAGTATCTCAGTTTATCCAAAACCATCTGAGATACCTGAATTAAGAATAAAAAATCTTCCTAAAGAAGAACTTTCATATTTGCAAAAAACTGGATTATCCGGAATAAAATCTAATCTCCAAAAAATTGTTTTAGATTCTAAAAAATTCCCTATTTCAGAAGATTTTTTGTCATTTGTTAATGATAATATCAACCAAATAGAACAAGAAAAAGATATAGTTAAAGATTATGATGATTATTGAAACGTAAAAAGTATACAACGAATCTTTTTATTTTATAATTATAAACTTTGAAAGCAAGCATTTTCAAATCCTGATGATTTAGTGTTAACTTCCGAAGATAAAGATGAATGAAAGAAAATTTTCATTCAAAAATCAAACGAAATTAAAACTTTATCAGAGAAAAAACAAACAATCAATTCGCAAAATTACTTAAAAGATTTTTATATTTATAAATTACAAGAGCAAATTAAGTTATATGAACAATATCCATATTATCTTCAACCTTTAGAAAGATTAAAAAAACTTTTATATTACTACCAAAATAATTATGATGAATTAGTGAATTTTCAATGAGGAATAGATAAAAATAACAAGTTCTCGCTAGACCCTAGCAAATACTATAGTGGAAATTATAAATGAATCCAAATTAATGACGAATACATTAAAAACTGACTTAAATACTATCAAAGATGAAATTGAGTTTTTATAAATAAAGAAGATCAAATCGCTAAAATTGAAGATAAAGATATTAAAGCTTTAGAAATAAACGAAAAATTTAAAAATAATAAAATAATTAGTGATTACATTAAAAGACAAATTAACTTTGCTCCAGATAGATATGATGAGCTTTGGTTAACGAATCCAGAATATCCCGAAAAAGTTAAATTTAAAGATGTTTTGAATACAGATTACAACGCACAAAGAAAGGAAGTAATTGACGAAATAAATAAATTAAATTTAAAATTTAATAATTTTCAAACTACATTAAATTTTGAGGATAATAAAAAAATTAACGTCGAAAACAAGGAATATAAATTTTATGATACTAGCCAATTAAAAGATTTTGAATACGAAAAATTTTGAAAATATCAAAATTTTTTAGAACTAAAAGATAATCGTGGTATAGGTTCTTTGAATACTTTCAATATCTATAATAATTTATTATGAGAGCGACCAAACTTATTTTCTGATGGTTTATATAAATCTATAAATTCAGAACTAATAAAACCTGTTCATAAAAGAACAAAAGAAAATGATCATATAGTAGATTACGCATCTGAACTAACTGATGAAGAAATTAAACAAGGTAAAAGATTTTGAAAAGATGCCCATTGAATTAACCCTATTCCCGAATACAAAAGATGATTTAACCACTGAAAAGAAATCTTACCTAAAATTATCAATAAAAATTGAGATGATAAAACCAAAATTAAGGCAGTAGCTTATTATATTGCCACTAATTCTTTATATCTATCTCCTATAAAAAAACAATTCAACTATAATGGTTATGGATTTTATAATCCTACCCAAATTTTCACAAACGATCCAGAAATTCAATGCGTTGGATATTCGATGAATTTAGCTGCTGCTCTAACAATTTTAAATATTCCTGTCAGAATTTTAGGAGGACCCTACTTAGGTTCTCCTATAGCAACAGTGGCAGAGGGCGGACACGCTTGAAATGAAGTTTTTGTTGACGGAAGATGAAAAGCGATTAATTTAACTTGATTTGATTATAGCGAAACAACTAATTTTTCTAAAGAAACTTTCGAACTTAAAGATGATGAAGACTTATTCTTAGAAAGAAGTTCTAAACATATGGACCAATTTAAACTTAACATTAGTTCATATGAAACTACCTTAATGTTTTTCAAAAACCCTAAAGAATACGAATATCAAGATCTTCCTGAAAGTATTTAAATATTTTTAATGATATATATCGCATTTTTAAAAACCCGTTATAATCTTAATGGAGCAATACATAATTTTTGCTCCATTAAGTATTTATTATTAAAATACTAATTTTCAAAAATAAAAATCAATTTTAAAATCTTAATAAATTTTTGATTTTTCTTAATTTTATTTCATTTTTTAATCAAAAATTTCTTCATAAAAATAACGATTTTTGATTTTATAAGAGGGTCATTAATAAAAAACTAAGTCTTAGCATCTCCTTAGACTTAGTTTTTTATCTTTTTTAGTTAATATTTAAAAATTTGATTTTTATGCGATTTTTTAGTACTTTTTTCTCCTTACACATTATCCCGTTATTCTCTTTTTAGAAACATAAAATTAACCCTCAGGAGAAATAAATATGAAGAAACTTGAAGATGTTTTAAAAAAACTTAATAAATATTTTTTAAAAAAATCAATTATCTCAAATAAAATCCAAACTCACTGAATATAAAACTCAAAAGAAACTCAAAAATTTCAAACTCTTATTAACATTTTAGAAACTAATTTTTATTTAGAAAAAGAATTAAATATTATCAATGAAATTTTAATATATGATGATTCATTAAATACTCTTGAGAAAATTGAAACAATTTTACAAAGAAATGATGAAACTTGCTTTTTATTTAATTCATTCTTTAGAAAATTAATATTAAACATCAAAGAAACATCAAAGAAACATCAAAGAAACATCAAAGAAACATCAAAGAAACATCAAAGAAACATCAAAGAAACATCAAAGAAACATCAAAGAAACATCAAAGAAACATCAAAGAAACATCAAAGAAACATCAAAGAAACATCAAAGAAACATCAAAGAACAAATATCTTCTACAGAATTACAAATAAAACTTTTATTGCTCAAAAAGTGTAAATACTTATTTTCAAATTTAATTTTTAAGTATATAAATTAATTTAAACTATATTTAAAAACTAAGACAAAATATAAGTTGTCTTAGTTTTTAAAATCATTATTTAGAGAGATTTAATATATATTAGATGTTTTTAAAATTATTTAGTCTTATAATTATCACAGGATATATTTATTTACATTTCTTTTTTAATTATCTCTTAAAGATTAAAATAAAAAATATGAACAAAAATTGCAAAAATCGAAAATTATAGTATTATAATTTAACTATAAATAGGAGCAAAAATGCAAACATTAAAATATCAAATAGAACAAATTATGTTTGAAAATCCTGGAAAAATTTATATTGCTAGCGATTTTTTAGAAATAGGAGATAAAAATAATATTAAATTAATTTTACACCGATTAACAAAAGAAGGTAAAATCGAAAGACTAATTAATGGTTTATATGTTAAACCTTATTATAGTAATATTATTAAAAAGTATTCTTATACTTTACCCGAAGAAGTTGCTGAAAAAATCGCCCAGAAAAATGGTTGAACCATTGCTCCTGCTAAAAATGCAACACTTAATTATACCGGTGTTTCAACACAAGTTCCTGTTGTGTTTGAATATATTTCAGATGGTCCATCAAAAGAGTATTTTTATGGTAAAGCAAAAATCAGCTTTATTCATAGACCCAAAAAATACATTACTTCACGTTCGATGAAATTTAGAATTTTAGTTGAGGCAATTAGAACTTTAGGAAGAAAATATATCAACAATTCAGAAATACATGATTTAGCTTATTATGCCCAAAACATTCAAGAAGATTTGCTAAAAGATACAAATGATTTTTCTTTGTGAATTAGAAATGTTTTGTTAAAAATTAAGGAGATTAATGACTATAGATAGTCTTTTTGATTTATCTAAAGAAGAAAGAAAAACAATCATTAGCAATACAGCAAAAGAACTAAATATACCTAATTGCTTTTCGTTGAGAAAGATTTATGAATTTGTATAGTTTTAAAGCATCTTTTTAGTGATTTTAAACATAAAGAGCATCTGGTTTTTAAAGGTGGAACTAGCCTTTCAAAAGGCTATAATTTAATAGAAAGATTTTCGGAAGATATTGATTTATCTTTGAGTTGAAAAGCTTTGAATTATACCAAAGAATATGTTTACCAAAGTAGAAGTAATACAAAACAAGAAAAATTTATCAAAGAACTTAATGATAATATAGTAATTTTATTAAAAAATGAAATAATCCCATTTTTAGAGCAAAAACTTAGTCCAATTTTAAAAGACAAAGAATTTAAATTTTATATTGACGAAAAAGATGAATTTAATATATTATTTGATTATCCCAAAGAATATCCTGTTGATTCTTCTATTCTAGGCATAATTAGATTAGAAATTGGTAAGATATCAGAACCTATACCGGCATATCAAAAAACAATAAGAACTTATGTGTCTGAATTTTATAGCGAAGAATTTGATGATGAAATATCTGTTAAAATCGTCGATCCGCTTAGAACTTTTTACGAAAAGGCTACGATATTACATCGTGAGGCTAACCGAACAAACGGAAACTATCCAACAAAAAGATATTCAAGGCATTATTATGATATATATAAAATGCTTGAAAGTAATATAGGAAAAAGAAGTTTTTTGGAATTAAAATTACTTTTTGATGTTGTTGAATTTAAAAAGAAATTTTATCGTCGTAATTACGCTAAATATGATGAAATTTATCAAGGAAAATTAAAACTCATTCCACCAGGAAAAGCTTTAGAAATTTTTAGCAACGATTATAAAGAAATGAGAACAATGATTTACGGAAAAGCTGTTAGCTTTGACAAAATCATAAGTGTCTTACAAAAATATGAAAACGAAATAAACGAACAAATCAAATCATTTAATAATAAAAATTAATAACCTTATTTATGTTTAAATAAATTAAAAATAACATCTTTAAAATACATTACACTTCCTAATGAAGTAATATCTTATTATTATAATTGAAGAACACTTCTTCTACAAGTATTTCAAAAAACTAAGACAAAATATAAGTTGTCTTAGTTTTTAAAATCATTATTTTAGAGAGATTTAATATATATTAGATGTTTTTAAAATTATTTAGTCCTATAATTATCATAGGATATATTTATTTACATTTCGTTCGTCATTTCGTTCGTCACTATTTTTTCTTAAACATTTAAAACAACAAAAATAAGTATTTTGATCTTTATTTGTGTTATTTTGAGTATCTTTTTATTATAAAAATATCAATGAAAATTATAGATATTGAAACCTTTTAATAAAATTTTAAATCTATAGCACTATAATTTTAATAGTAAAAAACAGAGGAGTACAGATGCAAACATTAAAGCAACAAATTGAACAAACTATGTTTGAAAATCCTGGAAAGATTTATATTGCTAGCGATTTTTTAGAACTAGGAGATAAAAATAATATTAAATTAATTTTACACCGGTTAAACAAAGAAGGTAAAATTGAAAGATTAATTAATGGTCTATATGTTAAACCTTATTATAGCAATATCCTTAAAAGATATTCTTATCCAAGACCCGAAGAAGTTGCACAAAAAATCGCTCAGAAAAATGGTTGAACTATTGCTCCTGCTAAAAATGCAACACTTAATTATACTGGTGTTTCAACACAAGTTCCTGCTGTGTTTGAATATATTTCGAATGGACTTTCAAAAGAATATTATTATCGTGTTTGAAAAATTACTTTTATTCGCAGACCAAAAAAATACATCAGTTCACATTCATTGAAATTTATAATTTTAATTGAGGCAATCAGAACTCTTGGTAAAAAATACATTAACAACTCAGAAATACGAGATTTAGCTTATTATGCTCAGAACATTCGGGAAGATTTATTATTAGACACAATGAATCTTGATTTTTGAATTCGCAATGTTTTATTAAAAATTAAGGAAATTAATGACAATCGATAATTTTTTAATTTGTAATAAAAGTTGTTCAAAGTAATAAATAATCTTTACCTCATTTATACTTAAGTAAATTAAAGAAAACATATTTTTTCCTTTAAAAATATAGTATTTTTTAGTTTATTAAAAGAATTTTGTTTAATATTGTTGAATATTGTTAGAAAAATTTTCTTAATTTTTCTAACTTTTTTATTTATTAATATATCTATTTAAAAACTTCCTATACTAAAGAAGTTTTTTACTTCTTTTTATAAAATGCTTTTTGTGTAGCAACATTATATAAGCATTAACAAGAAAAAACGCCCCTAGAAGACGTTTTTTGTTAAATGGGGTAAATGACGAGTTCGAACTGCACATCATAAGTAATTACCCACTGTGCTAATCACTTCACCACATTTGTCAGCTGCAAGATTATTATACCGTAAAAACAAAGTAAGAAATGAATTTTTAAATCTTACTTATATAAAAATAATATTTAATTTACTATCAACATTAAATTGAATTTTAGAGATTTTAAGCTAATATTAAAAAATCACTTTTTTAAGTGATTTTTTTGTCTTTTTTTATCCTTACAAATTAACCCATTATAATCTGAATAAGATATTTTTTATTATCTAAGGAGCAAAAAATAATGTTTAAAATTACCCCAGAAATCAAAGAAACTTTTGAGTATTTAGAAAATCAATTGGATTATAACACTGATGAATTTTTAAATAAAATTAATTTACATATTCAAACTTTATCAGATAAAAAAAGAGAAAATTATATCTATGATTTAAAACAAATTTTCGATAGTTCTTATTTAAATGAATCTTTAAATTCAAAAAAAGAAGACAAGGCTAAAAATTTATTTTTAGCCACACAAATTTTAAATTTAAACCCTAGTTATAAGATTTTAAAAGAAATCTCTAAAACACTAGATTATGCTTTTGAATATAACGAAGAATATGAATATATTAGCAATTACCTAATTGATAATGATATTTACACAGGAGCAACATGAAATCAAAATTTACATGAAGACTTACAAGAAAATGGAGTTAATATTTCATATATTAGTTTAATTGAAAAAATTAGAGAATTAGAATTTGATCAATATTATCAAAAAAATGGTGAGGAGTTTGATTGATTACCCGAAGAAGAACTTGCTAATAGAATTTTACAAACAATTTTACAAGTTGAACAATCCTTAAAAGGACAAAATTTCTTAATTCTTGATTCTAGAGGACAAAAAAATATACAATACCTTAAAAACAAAGGTATTGACTTTAATCAATTAATTGATAAATTTATTAAAGAATCAAAAAAATATAATCTCAGTGATAAAATGTTTTACCTAAATTGGGTTAATAAATTTTTAAATAACGAATATTATAAAGAGCAACAAATCAATCAAAAAATTCTAGATGTTTTATCAAAAAATCAGTCATTTAATATGATGTTTAATCTAAATATAATTTTAAAGCAACACCAATATTTTTTAGATAAATTTGCTCAAGAAATGGTTGATGAAGAAGTTGCGGGAATTTTAAAAGGTTCAACATTTCTTCAAAACTTAGATGAAGAAATGAAAAAACACGGAACTAAAAGTTATTTTGTGAACAATTACAAAATTAATAGTCTACTAAAAACACTGAATAAAAACAAATGATATTGAGTAGATGATGATAATTATCCCATTGATGAAATTGATAATAATGAATTAATATCAATGATTTTAGATTATTTAGAAGCATCATAATTAATAATAAACAAAAATCATCAAGTTTTATGGGTTTAAATACTCTGAAGTAAAAATCACTTTTTTAAGTGATTTTTTTGGTTCTTTTTAGGGTTTGTTTATGAACCCGTTATACTTCAATTACTACAAAAATAATTAATTTAAAGGAGACAAATGACGACAAATTATAATAAAGAATATTTAAATTATCTAATTAAATGACATTATTTAGATAATGACTTTTTAGAGAAAGTTCTTTATCAAAGAAGTTTACTTCAGCCAAATCAAGTCCAAGATTATGATTATAAATTAAATAAATTACTCAAGGGAGATTTATCTGATAATAAAATTCTAAACGCATTTAGGATTTTAAATTTTAAACCCACTTATGAGAAGTTGTGCGATTTATTTAATATTATTTATTTAGATTTTGGTCAATCTAAATCTGCTCAAAAATACATGTCAACTTTTTATATTGATTCGGAAGAGAATTTAATCAAAAAAATTGATATTTCTCTTAAAGAAAAAGGAATTAAAAGTCCATATGCTTATTTAATTAAAACAGCCAAAGTTTTATTCCCAACAACTGTAAGCCCATATTTTTGTTATGACCCTGCTTTTAATGGAGATATAATCTCCATAGGACACGCAGGAGTTGCGTTTGAAATTATTAATCATATGTGAGAAAAGTATCAAAACAAAGCAGGGATTAAAAAGTCTTTAGTAAACTGAGAAAGAGCAATTTCTATTTTTAATATTTCCAAAGGAACTTGAAATTTTTTAAAAGACACTAAATTATATGGTGCTAAATTTGGTCATATTGAGCTTTTAAATATCTTATATGAAGTTGTTGAGCAAATATCAAATAAATGTCAAAAAGAAGAATATATCAAGCAAATAAGCACCATTATTAATCGGAAATATGATTGTAATATTTTGAATGAGTATCATTATTTAAATAATTTAAAAATTTATATTCTAGCTTTAAATATTATTTTCCTAGATCCAAGTGTAGAAAATGTTGAAAAAGTTTTTGATATTTGAACACACGAATTTTCAGAGAATTTTGCTCAAGAATATTTATCTAAGAATGTTATTGAATTAGGAGAACATATCAAAACACAAGCTGATGAAGAATTGAAAGAGCTTGGCTATCAAAGCTACTATGCTAAATATTTAGATTTAATTGATAAAATGAAAGATGATCAATATTATCAATTTATTGAAAACCCAATTCGAGTTAAAGAAATTAACGAAGAAAGGTTAAAGCATCAATTACTTAGACTTTTATTTAAACAAAAATCCCAGGAAACCCAAAAATAAGATATTTTTATGATATTACTTTGAGTTTTTATTAAATATTTAATCAATCTTTTTCAATTTAATAATTTCAAAAAATAACCGGTCACAATTTGTTACCGGTTATTTTTAATAAACAATTTATTTTGAATATTTTTTTAAAAAGTAAATTAATACTTGCTCATTCTTTTCGTCCTGGGTCATATCCGCAATCGGATAAGAATTTTCATCGATTCAATACCAAGTTTTTTTATCAATGACAGAATATATAAAGATATCATTATCTTTTAAATAGTGTGTTCCTTGAGCTTTAAGGTTTTTATCTAAAAAATTTAAAATTGTTGTGCCATTAGCAAATTCATCACTTTCTTTTGACGCCTTTTTTAGACACTGTTCAAAATAATTTTCATCTTTAAAAGCTCCATTTAATTCAAAAATAATTTCGGAATTTTTAGTAGTGTTTAAAATATCAGTAATATATTTTCCAAGATTTTCATCTTTAATGATTTTTGAATTAATAATATCTTCTAAATACTTAATTCATGTCATTTGGGTGGTGGTATAAAACTTAGCTACTTGTTTGAGAAATTTTTCGTTAATGTTTTTGTGAATATCAAAATCATATTTTTGTTTTAAAAAATCTAAGTTTTGAGCAAATTGATCAGATTGTTTTCATCAAATTTGTTTATTTAAAAATAATAAAACTTTTTTAAGTGATTTTAAGACTTTTAACGCTAATTTTTCTAAAGAAATTCATTCAAATCGCTTACCGGTAAACATATAATAATCATCTTGTGAAAATTCCCCTATTTCAAAATTAAATTTAACAAGCGAACTTTTTATTCCATCTTGTTTTAGTTCTTCATTTAAATATTCTCATCATCTTCGACCATCATTAATATTTAATTGTTCTAAATATTCGCAAATAAAGTAAGCATCTTCATCATATCCGAATTGTTCCTGTAAAACTAAATTAACTCCTCTAACAAACTCATAAGGTGGATTTAGCTTTAAAATATCAGTAGCTAAATATAATATTTTAACTCTTTTTTCTTCAGAATAATTTGAATTTGTGGAATTGTTTTCTTTGAAAATTTCTTCAAGTTCATTAAGATATTTTGTTTGTTTATCTGTAGGTAAGGTTTTTAGATTTTTGTTAATTACATTTAAAAATTCATTAGTATTAAAATCATAATAATCTTCTAAAAGCTCAAAAGTTGCTTTATTTCATTTGTTTTTTGTTAGCATATGTTATCCTTTGTTAATATTATTTTTTATTTTATAAAGTTAAAACAAGCATTATTGTTCGACTTGAGCTACTGAATTATTATTACATTCACAAGTAATTGATTTGTTGGTTTTTTGGATTTTTTTAAATAGATTTTTAATTAATTTTACTAATGCAATCGTTCCAAGTGAAACCAAAAAACTCACAAATATAATTGTAGTAATCATTGATGTAGTAAATTCTTCAAGTTGTTTATTTGAAAAATTAACAACAGTTTTAGTGGCTAATTCAAACATTTTTAGCTCCTTTTATATTTAAATATTTATTTATATTTCGAGTATAACGGGTTAATAAATAGAGCCTAAAAAGTACTAAAAAATCACTTAAAAAAGTGGTTTTTATTAATTAATATATAAAACAAACCGGTCGCAAATTGCGACCGGTTTATAAAAATACCTAATTTATAAGTCTTTATTATTTTTTTTGCGTTGGTTTTTTATTACAAACTATTTTGAGTTTTTATAAACGTGTTAAAAATTTGACTTAAAATCAACGAAACAACCCAACAAGTTTCTAAAAGATTTAGTTTTTGGAGATTTCTAAATCCATAATAACGATCTTCTATGATAGTATTTAAAAGTTCATTAGTTTTTAAAGAACTTTTAGAATTAGATAATTCTTTAGAATTGTTTATTAATTGTATTAAATGTTCTTTTAATTCTAAAGAAGATTTTACTCAAGAAAAGGATTTATTTGGTTTTAAATATTCATCTATATATGACTTAATTGTGTTTTTGTCTTCTTGGAGCAATAAAACTAACTCAGACACAAAATTAGGGGAAGAATTTTTCTCTAAAAGAGCAAAAATTTGTCAATTAACTGAAGGACCTAATTTAGAATTATCAAAATTAATTAAGTAATTTATATTTTCTATATATTTTTGTTTTTGTCAATCACAAATAGTAAGAAGTTGATTTTTTAATTTGATAATTAATTCTAAAGCTGAATTTGTTATTCTAGCTGAAAGCTCATTAAATTCTTGTAAATTTTGTTTGCCGATTTTAGCAATGTTAAAAAAGGATAAATCTTTCTTTTGTTTTTTGTTTATCGATAATTGGTCAATAAGTGAAATTAAAGCTTTGCTATTCTTCTTCTTCATATCCATAATCATTATCTTCTCAATCGCTTTCTTGTTCAATTTCATATAATAAATCTTCTAACATTCAAATTTCTACTTCTACTCAATTAATTGGTCAAATTTCTGTCTTTGCGGAGTTTATTTCATATCATTGACTTTCATCAATTTGAGCAACTTTATCAGCAATTTTAATATAAAAACTATTTAAACCATATTTTCCTAAAGAAGTATTTACTTCTTCTTTCAGTGTTAAACCATACACAACTCCATAACAGCTGATGTATTCATTTCATTGATCGCTTTCGAAAAATTCATTATCTTTTCGAAAAATTCTGATAATTTTTTCATATGTTTTTAGTGAATTATCTATTGTAAAAATATCTTTTAAAAGATTTAGTGTTTTCTCATTAAATTCTCTTTTAAAGCATTTTTTTAAAGTTTCAATTGTTGTTTGGTTGTCTGTTGACATGTGTTATTCTCCTTTGATGTTCATTTATATAAAAGAAGTATAGCGGATTTAAAATATAGCTCTAAAAAGGACAAAAATTACATTAAAAAATGTAATTTTTATGAAAATAAAGTTTCAATAAAACAATTTAACAAATATATATTTTTAGACAAGATTAAACTTATTTGATGTTTTAAATCTTCTTTTTAACTCTTTAAGTTCTATATATTTTTTTCATTTTTCAAAATCTGTAGATTTTTCATCTAAAATATCAGTAATTTGTTTAAAAGTTTCAATTGTAGCATCATAGCTTAAAATTTCTAGTGCTTTTTTTGAAAATCGATCTCAAAGAAAATTATCAATTCAATAATTTATTCTTTCAAGTTCTTTTTCACTATAGAACAATAAATTTTTATTAACTTTTTTAATTAACGAAAAAGAACTTATCTTTTCTAAATGTAGAAATAATCGGTTGGTTCAATTAATTTTAAATTTTTTCATTTTTGGTTCTCCTTATCTTTTTTATATTTTGAATATAACGGAATAATATATAAAGATAAAAAAATCGCATAAAAAATGCGATTGTTTAATTATTATTTAAGACTTTTAACTCAATAATTAATGATGCGTTCATACATTTCTTCTTTTGGAACACATTTTAAATTCATTGAATCATCAAGTTCATAAAACTCATCATCTTCAGTTTTGTCATAAACATCATTTGCTATTTTAACAAAAACTGAATTTTGAACTCCCTTTCAAGCATATTGTTCTAAATCTTCGTTAATTTTCTCTTCTCAATTTATTCCAGTTCCGATGTATTTATCATTATTATCAATAAATTCTTCAGCAATTTCAAGATCTCTAATATTTGAATATGCTGTAGAATTAAATTCCGCTACTTGCTTAACTATTTCAAAGTTATGCTTTGTGTTTAAAACTTTTAAAATTTTGTAAACAAGCTCATTACTTTCTGAATTATTAATAATAGTACTTAAATTATCAGCATATTCTTGAGCTATATCTTCGAATTTTTGGTGTAAAATGTCATGTTGTTTTTCAAATTTGTCTAAAAGTTTTTTAATATCAATATTATCTAAAAAATAAGCTTTGGTTAAAGTAATTTGTCCATCTTCATCAATTCAAAATAAAGATGTTGCAAATTTTTCTTTAAGCTGTGTTTGATTATTCTGGATTGTATCTTTAACAAATGAGATAAATACTCTTTTTTGTAAAACTTCCTTACTATGCTCGTATGGAGAATTGTTAAATCATACTAATTTATCTAATTGAGGTTCGAATTCACCAAAAAACTGAACATATGGATTTAAATCTTTATACCAAAGCTTTTTATCTAAAATTTTTGCAATTCCGATAAATTGAGAATTAATAGGATTTTTGCTAATTGATGCTTTAACTATTTGTTCAAAGTCTAAAAGTTTATAAATTTTGTGTTCATTTAAATAATTTTTAAAATATTTTGACTTTTCAAAATCTTTACTAAGCAACAGTTCTAATTCTTTTTGATTAGTATTATTTAAGTTTAAAAACTCAATAAATTCTTGTTTTTTGAAATTTATTATATTTTTTGTCATATTTTCTCCTTTAGGTTTGTTTATGTATATGTTGAGTATAACGGGTTCAAATTATAAATATAAAAAGTACTAAAAAATCACTTAAAAAAGTGATTTTAGCTTAGTAGAGAATGAATTTTGCTTATTGATAAATTAGTAATTTTGGAAATTTCTTTTAAATTAAAACCTTGATTTTTTAAGGTTTTTAGGTCGATTTTCTCTTGTGAAAATAATTTCTTATAAAGTGATTGTTAAAAATTATTTGGAGTATCTGCACTTAAAGCAAGTGAGTTTTTGATAATCTTTTTTAATTGTCCTGGAAAAGGAAGTTGCTCAACTTTTGAAATGATTTTTTCAAAAAGCTTAAAACTTAAATTCAAAACTTCAAAATCTTGTGTATATTTTTTAAAATAATTTTGAGCAATTAATTGTAATTCTTCCCTTGAATATTGACTAAAATCAATTATTACATCAAAATTTTCTACTAGTAATTTAGGTAGTTTTGGATATTCATTAGTTGTAGATATAAGAATAATTTGTTCATTTAAATATTTCAAATGATTTGCTAAAATCATTCAATATTTTAAATATTCTGGATGATTTTGATATTCCAATAAAACTTCTATATTTTCAAGTAAAATAATAACTTCATTTAGTTTAAAATGTTTATTAATTTCTTCAAAAGTTTCATCAAGATATTTTTTGTAATCTTCAAAGGATTTACTAATAATTTGTACTCAATTAAGAAGATAAAGTTGCCTTTTAGTTGTATTTGTTAAAACTCCTACACAATGAGTTTTTCCAATTCCTGGTGGACCTTGAAAAAGGAACTTTTTTGGTCCATTTTTAAATTTAATATATTAGCTTTTTTCATTTTGGACAACCTTGCTTTTTGTTTTATAAATCTATATACACATTTTTAGCTTACATTAATAATTTATTTATTGAAAAACTACATAGAAACTTTTGATTTAATTGTATTTTCAAGCGCTTTTTCTAAAAGGATTTTTCACTTTGAACTATTAATTTCATCAACATAATTTCATTCGTTATCAATTTCGTAGTCTTGATAACTTGCAGTTTCGTCTTCTTTATTTAGTTTTAATAATTCATCAACAATAAAGAGATATTTACTCCTTGCTCCATTAATTTTAAAATCTTCATCAGCTTGGGTTAAAATTTCATCATAACTTAAGATAAATTTATTTTGTTTATATTCAATTCATTCAGGAGTATCATAAAAATCATAATTAAACATACCTCAAATTTTTTTGACATTTTCTAATGTTGGATTAATACTTAAATTTTTAATAGCTAACTTTAACATATCTTCTTGTTCTTCAAAAATACCAGTTGACATGTCAATTTCTGTGGGTCAAAAAATACCTGATAAAAATTCACTATATTGTTTTTGGTCATTAAAAGAAAGTTTTTCAAAATAAGTTTTTATCTTTGAATAAAAGCTTTTTAAAAAATAAGTAGAATTTTCTTTATTTTGATTAATGGCAGAAATTAATTCATCAACAAAATATTTATCATCACTATCAAATTCGATATTAAGAACTTTTAAAAAGTCGTTAAAATCATTTTCCTGAATTATTGAATTATAATCTTCGAATTTAAGCATTGTTAAACTCCTTTATTATTTAATGGTTGATTCTTTAAAGATGAATGTAATTGAGTAATAATATCAATTACTAAAGATTTAAAATCCAGTCCATATAATTCCTTAGTATTTAAATTAAACTCATATCAAGATGTTGAATTTTGTTCATCAAGTTCTTCGATGGCTTGAGTTAAGACTTTAATATATGGACTTGAACTTAGGTTTTGTTTAATATCTGTGTTAGCTAAATTATAAATTTGTTCAAAATTATATAAACTGCTTTCTTGAACATATTTTTGACCTACTTCAGTGGATTTTAAATTACCTTTTAATAATTCATTAATGTTTTTAAGAGTTAGTGGTTTTATATCCAAAGATAAAATGTTTAAAATTTTCTTTAATTCATCTGGTTCAAGTAATTCAGTGCTTAAAATTTCGATAAAATCTTGTAAATATTCTTCTTTATTTACCTTTTCAAATTCAATAGCAAGATTAAGTTTATATAAGATAGTAGTCAAAAAGTAATTTTTACTTTGTAAATAATCAAGTACTTTTTGAATTTGGTTTCTTTGAGTTGTATTTAAATTAATCTTGTGAAGAGAAATAAATTCTTGAAAATCTTTATAAATATTCATTTTTACTCCTTAAATTGCTGGTTTTGTTGCTTAAGGTTAAGCATAAAAGTGAAAATTAAATTAATTAATTCAGTGCTTGAAAGAGCTTTTAAAGGACTATCATAATCAGGTAAAAAATAGTAATTTTTATCTCCTTGAAGTTCTAAGATTTCATTAGTTAAATAAGCATATTTGCTTTGAAGTCCATATTCTTGAAGTGATTTATCTAATGTGTCATATCAATCGCAACCTGCTTTAATATCTGGGTTATTTTCACTAAAAGAACTAAAAGTTCTAGTATCGTCGAATTCTTCGTCTAAAATATAATAAATTTCAGTTAAGTTATCATATGAATAATCTAAGTCTAAAATTTGAAAAACTAATACACCTTGGTTAGGGTCTTGAAATTTATAATTAATTAAATATTCGCATTTAGATATATAGTCTTTTTGCTCTTCAATTGATAGAGTTTTAATTTCCATATCTAATTTACTTAAAAAATCTTTTACATTAAAATCTACTTTTTCTTGAACATAAGCTAAATTTTTCGTTCCTTGTGATTGAATTAAAATTGTATTCATAATTGATGTCCTTTGATTTTGGTTATGTATTTATTCATATTTTGAGTATAACGGAATGAGTTTCAATGAGAAAAAAGTACTTAAAAATCGCATAAAAATGCGATTTTGTTTTTTATGTCAAGTTAAGTATAAATTACTTTATTTGTATTTTATTAAAAGAAAAATATTTATAAATCTTAATGAAAATAAAACCACCGAATTCGGTGATTTTAAATTAAGCACAAAATTGTTGAAAGCGATGAGTTAAAAAGTTAGAGTTTTTCAATAATAATTGGGAATCTTACTCTTTATATTGAATTTTTGTTTCTTCAATACTTACAATTTCTCTTAAAATGTCTAAAATAATTTGTTCTTTAGATATTTTTTTAACAAAATATGAACTTTTAGTAAATTCATAGTATCTATTTTGTTTGATAGTTTCAATGATATGTTTTGCCTGTGTTTGATTGATTTTTTCTTGTGAGTAATCTTTGTTGATAATGTCTAAAATTTCTGCTCCTTGTCAATAATTTTCAAATAAGTTTAAATCTTTTTGTTGTTTATAATAATTAAAAATTTCTTCATTTTGTTTTAAAAGTAAAACTAATTCAAAAACTAGTTTAGGAGAACAATTAAGTAGGAGTAATTTAAATAATCACAAAACTATAGAAAAAGAATTTTTAAAATTAATCAAATAATTTACATTTTCAATATATTGATTTTTGATGTTTTCATTTAATAAAGCAGTTTGGTCTTGAAGTTTTTTTAATAATTCATATGAGTTATAATCCTTTTGGGTTTTTGTATTTAAAAATTCTAAATTACGTTTTCCTTGGGGAGTAATTTTAAAAATTTTTTCTAAAATAGTTTGGTTATAAAAGGCTATTAAAGCTTTTTCAATTATTTGTGTTTTGGAAAATTTAATAAATTTTGTCTTTTTAAATTGATAAAATTCTTCATCATTCATATTATAAATAAACTCTTTAAATTCTGTTAATTCTTCAGGATCATCTATTAAAATTTCTTTTCACCCAAAACCTCTGTATATATCTTTATCCATTAAAAAATCCGAAAAAGAATTATCTTGATTTTCATTTAGTGTTCAAACGTTATGAATTTCTTCTAAAGTTTCTAAAGTACAATTAAAAGACAAAATATTTACACTTAAAAAAATATTGTATAAATCTTTGAGAATATTTGGTTGATTAGTTAAAAATATATTTTTTAAATATTTTAAATACGCATTTTGTTCTTCTTGGGATAAAGTTTTAAGATATTTATTAATTATTTTAAAAAAGTTTTTATCTTTAAAACCAAAATATTTTTCCAAATAATCAAATATCTTATAGTTTCTCGGAGTTATTGCAAACATGTTTTGATTCTCCTTTGGGGCTTGGTTGTATATTTGAAGTATAACGGATTTAAAACACAAGGATAAAAAGTACCAAAAAATCGCTTAAAAAAGTGATTTTTTGGTCGATATTAATAACTTTAAAATTAATCTGCGATAAGATTAATTTCATTATGATTAGCTACGATAATTTCAATACTTTCTTCAACCATCTTGTAAAATTTGTCTGTAGTATCAACTTTAGAAACAGCAAAATCAATTTGTTTTTCTTAAATCCAAGCTAATTTAGTATCTCTTTTAGTTTGTTAATTTTTAATTTAGAAGAACTTTTATCTTTGGATTTACAATTCATAATTTTGGTTCATTTTTCAGATAATTCAACGCATAAAAGGCGTGCGGTAGATTCATTTACAAATGGAAATTTTGAAATCTCTTGCCAATTTTCTTGAGTAATTAATTTAACTACATTTTCTCAACCTTTATCAAGAATACCCATAGCGATTTTAGGACCAATTTTATCAATTGAAATTAAATCAAGAAACAATAATCGTTCATTAAAATCTTTAAAACCATAAGTAGTTTTGTTATATTCAGTTATGTATTCGTATAAATACAATTTTACTTTCTCATTAATTTTATATCTAGATTCATCAGAGACAATAACAAGATACCCATCTCCTTTGTTTTCAAAAATTAAATTGTTGCTCTTTTTGTAAACAATTTTACCTAATTTGTATAATAACATTTTTTGCTCCTTTAAATTTTTGTATTGAAAAATAAACTTTAACTTAGTTATAAAACTCAAAACAAAAGAATAAACACAATAGACATAATTACAAAAAATACATATGGAAGTAATTCATTTCATAATTCATTCATATTTGCTTATCCTTTTTAAAATATTTAATAATTTTTAATCTATTTTTTAGAAAAATAGATTTGAACTTATAACAAGCTTTTAATTAGAAACAATAAAATAACAATGATAAAATTGTGATTGAAAAAGCTAACAATAATAAGCTAGCAACAGTAAAAATGACAAGAAAGAGAGTTTCTAAAAAAGTCATTTTTATGTATCTATGTTTTGAGTATAACGGGTTTATCATAAAAGTATAAAATGTACTTAAAAATAGTATTAAAAAGTGATTTTTATAGGTTTAATATTATTAATAGTAATTTGAAAGTTGAAAGTATAAAAATCACCCTATAATGGTGATATGGTAGACCCAACAGGATTTGAACCTGTATTTGACCAGTTATGAGCTGGTTGCTCTAACCATTGAGCTATGAGTCTATAATGGTGGGGGGAGAGGGATTTGAACCCCCGAATCCTAAGAAAGTGGTTTACAGCCACCCGCATTTGGCCGCTTTGCTATCCCCCCATTTTGTTGGTTAATTATTAATATTTAATTTACACAACAAAATATATAAAAACAATAAAAGAAATATATATTTGTATATTTTCTTTCTTAGTAAGTCAATTATTGTTAGGTTTTTATACCAACTTCATCAAGTAATGAATCAAGTAATTCACTTTTGAAATCTTCTCAAGTTTCTTTAGATAATCCATTTAAAGTGTCGTTTAAGCTATAATATGTGTCATCATCACAATTTAAAATATCATTAAAAACATATGAATATCTAGTTTCTATTCCATTTTGGTTTAAATCTTGATTTAGTTCGGTTTTAAAATTAGAACCTAGCATAATTGAATTATTTGCCATATATTCATCTTTTTGATTTTGATAATCATCAAATTTTTCATCTAAAATATTGCTAATTTTATTAAAGGTTTCAATTGAACCATCATTACTTAAAATTCGAAGAGCTTGAATTTGTAAAAACATAGGAACTGAAGAATTTAAATTAATTAATTCATTTAATCTTTTTACCTTTATTTGAGAATATTTGCTAAGATTTAAACTTAATTGTTCTTCTAATTTAGCAATATTAATACCTTTTTGTTTTAGTATATTTAAGCTTTTTTCATTTGTTTTTAAGGTTTTTAACATAATTCTCCTTTGGGTTAATTTTGTGTGTTTAATAAGAGTATAACGGTATTAATTTTTTAAGCTAAAAAATACATAAAAATTACTTAAAAAGTGGTTTTTTAAGAAAAGAATTGCCTTTACTCTTAGTTATTAGAATTAAGTTTTTTATATCAATAATTTAATATTCGTTCATAAATTTCTTCTTCAGGAACTGCTTTAAGTGGGGTGTTTATGTCTGAGTTATTATATTCATAAAACTCTGAATCTTTAGTATGTTCTAAAACAACATGTGCTAGATTCACAAAATTAGATATGCCTTTCAATTTCTCATTGGAAATATTTAAGAATTCGTTTTTAATTTTTGTTTTTCAATAACATTCATCACCAATATAATTGTTGTTATTTTTCATAAATTCTTCAGCAATTTCAAACTCTGATAAATTGTAAAGTCTTGTACTTAATAATTCATTTATTTGATTTGCAACTTCTAAAGTAGGATTTAAATCTAAAATTTTAATTGTTTTATAAGCATAATCTGTTTCTTCGTAATTATTAATAATACTTTCTAATAAAGAAATATATTTTTTAGCATCATCATACTGATTTTTATTAAACAAAAGTTTATGTTGGTGCTTGAGCTTTGTTAAAAGAATTTTGATATCAATATTATCTAAAAAATAAGCTTTGGTTAAAGTAATCTGACCATCTTCTCCAAGTTTAAATAAAGATGTTTTAAATTTATCTTTAAGATGTGTTTGATTATCCTGAATTGTATCTTCAACAAATGATTTTAGAGCTTTAGTTTGTAAAAATTTTTTTTGATTATGAGGTGTATTATTAACTCAAACTAATTTTTCTAATTGAGGTTCATATTTTTCAAAAAACTGAACATATGGATTTACACTTAAATAATATAATTGGTTTTCCAAAATTTTTAAAATTTTCAAGTATGTAGAATTTATAGATTCTTTTTTGATATCTTCAATAACAGTTTTTTGAAAATCTTTGAGCTTGAAAATATTATTTTTTCTTAAAAAAATTTTAAAATAATTTGAGTTTTCAAACTCATCACTAAGCAATAACTCTAGTTCATTTTTAGCGTCATTATCTAAAGCTAAAAATTCAATAAATTCTTCTTTATTAAAATTATTCATTAATTCTCCTTTGGGTTTTATTTGTATATTTGAAATATAATGGGTTCATAAATAAAGAATAAAAAGTATTAAAAAATCACTCAAAAAAGTGATTTTTATCTATTTTCTGCACTAGTATATTCATTAAAGCTAACAATTTCACCATTGTATCTCAATCCAGCAATTCCTGATTTCCCATTTCGGTTTTTTGCTACTGAAACTAAAGTGTTATATCCTATATCTTCTTTAGGTTCATAATTATTACGACTTAAAAAAATAACAATATCAGCGTCTTGTTCAATTGAGCCCGATTCTCTAAGGTCGTGTAATTTAGGTCGTTTATCTTCGCAATTTTCAACACTTCGTGATAACTGTGAAAGTGCTAAAATTGGAATTTTTAACTCAAGTGCTAGAGTTTTTAAAGCTCGCGAAATAGTTGATACTTCCTGTTGTCGATTTCCTTTAACATTATCTGAAACACTAATTAATTGTAAATAATCAATAATAATTAAATCAAGCTGATAATTTAGATTTTTATTTAATAATCTTAATTTTCAAACAATATCATCAATACTACTGGTTGGTACATCATCAAAATAAACGTTCATTTTGTCAAAACTAACTACAAAATTATCGAGCTTTTGTTTTTCAAAAGCATTAAGTTTTTTAGGATTTTGAATTTTGCTAAGCGGTATTTCTGAATGAGTTGATAAAAAGCGTGAAGTAAGTTCGCTTGCAGGCATTTCTAGTGAGATAAAAGCTACATTTTTTATCTTGGGAGTTAAAGTTTTATTAAGAGAATTAATTACCGAAGAATTTAACGATAAAATATTATCTAATGTAATATTTCGAGCGATGTTAAGAGCTAAAGCAGTTTTTCCAATTCCTGGTCGAGCTGCTAAAACAATAAATTGACCTGGTTTAAAACCATTGACATATTTATCAATTCCATCAAATTTAGTTTTAATAACATAATCATCATCTTCTCCGACAATTTGCTGATTAATTGATTGTATTAATTCACTTGAAGTTTCGCGAATGTGTTTAAAGCTACTGCTACTAATTGAATTTTGTGAGTTGTCAAAAAGAAATTGTTGAAGATTTTCAAAAGAACCTTTTCAATTAATATTTGCTTGAGCTTTTTGAAAATTCCTTAATTGATAAGTATAATAAGCTTCTAAATTACGCATTTTAGTGAGATCGATAAGTTTATTAAGATTGGCAAAAAAATGAGTTTCATTAACAATTTTTGTAGATATTAGTGAAATAAGTACTGAATTAACTAAATTAAAAGCATTATTATTTTGGATTTTGTCTAAATTTTCAATTAAATTAGCAAAATCAAAAAATGGAATGATACTTCCTATTTTATTTTTTAAAAATAAAATATAGCGAAACACTTGTTTATTTTCAGGGATAAAAAAATCGCTTTCACTTAAGTATTGAGCTCCACGCTGTTGCATTTCTTCATCAGCAATCATTGATGAAAGAACACTTTTTTCCACTTCATCATCTTGAAAAATAGTTTGTGGATTTATGAACGGTTTAATTAAATCTAAATAATTTTTAGTGAATCGATTTTGAAACATTATCTTTTTTCCTTGGTTTTTGGTTTGATGCTCTTAGGATTTATAATCTTTTCTATTTCTTTTTTAAAATCCTTAAAAATCTCATTAAAATTTATTAAATCATCAAATGAATTAGAATTTTTCATAATTTCCTTTCTATTTTTATACTTAGAAACTAAAAAATATTATTTTAGTGATTTTATTTTATTTAAATAAAGTTTCAAAGTAAATAAAATGTAAAACATCTGAAATTATCTTATCAATAGGATAAAGCTGTAAAGCTTCTTTATATCTATTTAAATAGCGATACTTTTCCTTTGAAATTTTTAGTTGAAGAAAATTTACAATTTCAAATTGATGAGGTTCTAAGCCACGTAATTTTTTCACATTAAGGTTGTTTAAAAAAACTTTGCATAAATAAATTTCAATAAGTTTTTTATTTTTTTCTAAAATTAATTTCAAAGTAAAAACCATATATGGGGATAAATCTAAAAATAATATTTTAAAAATTAAATCAATAATATCTAATTTATATTTGTATTCATTATTTCATCAATTAAATAAGAAATTAATATTTTTAATATATTCTTCTTTTTGATTATTTTCTAAGGAATTAATTTGGATTTTTAAAATATTAATTAACTCAAAGGGGTCTTTTTTGAAAAAATATAAATTTCTAAAATTATATTTTCCGTTTTTGTTAAGTGTCAGTCTATCATCTATTAATTTAAGTTTGTAGGGAATTTCAATTTCTTCTTTATTGGTTAAAATATTGCTCATTATCAATCCTTTATTTAAATTTTCTATATATTTAAAGTATAACGGGTTCAAATTATAAATATAAAAAGTACTAAAAAATCGCATAAAAAATGCGATTTATAAAGCTTTAGCTAATATACCTATATCTAAAAAAGGGTAAAATTGAAGAAATATAAATGTTATTATAGATATAAAAGCTATTGATAGCGAAAAAATAACGAAAAAAATTTTTCATTTTTTATGAAATAAAAACGGAAATTTTTGTTTCATTTGGTGGTATTTTTTTGATTTTTTGTGAAGTGTTGTTAAAAATAACATTATCATTACTGAAATAATGCAGCAAAATATTGGAAAAATTATTATTCAATTGTTTGGATAAAATAAAGATTTCATATTAAATTCCTTTTTGTTTTGTGATTTGTTTATTAGTGATTTAGTTTTAAATTTTTTAGTTGTTTGCTGAAATCATTAGTTTTTTATTTAATGATACTTGTAAACATTCAATAGCAATTTCTTTTGGATCAAAAACAGTAATTTTTAGATAATCTGAATTAAAAAAAGGATTTTCTTTGAAAAATCGGGAATTTTCAAAATCATATTTAATAACTTTTTTAACTTCTACTACAATTTCTTCAGACATATCAAGATTAATAAGCAGTATTGCGTAATAAGCAAGTGTTTTGCTTGGACAAGTATTGAAAATATAATTTATATTATCGATATATTCTTGTTTTTTGTGATTATTAAGCTTGCTTGCTTGAGCTTTTAAATTATTTAAGAAATTGTCAATATCAATTCCGTTTGCTAGTTCTAAAAAAGTTAACACCGATGAAGTTTTATCGGTAATTTTAAAAATATCAGAATGATATGAAAATTCTTTAGCTTTAACTCGTGGTTCGACTATTTTTCAAAATAAATTAATTACCAAATTTTTTCAAAAGGGAATTTTAAAAATATCAGCTTGCTCTATTAATCAATTGTTTAAATTAACTTTAAAATAATTATTTGGAACTTTTTCTTTAAGATTTTGGATTTGTGAAGAAATTTTAGAAAATTTTTTATCTGATTTATTTGTTTTTAAAAATTCGTTGAATTTTTCTTCAATATCTTTTGGGATCATTATATTTTTGTCATTTAAATATTTTTTGCTCAGAAGATTTTTCATATTCTTCAAGAAAAATAGGGATTATTTCTCTAACAGTGTTAGGACTTGGGTCGAAGTTAATAATTTTAAATGTTCATTCAATTCCAAAATAATCTAGGTAAGGATCGTTAATGATTTTTTCTAAATTTTTAATATATTCATTTTTAATGAAATCATCATTAATATTTTGTAATTCTTCAATAATTTTGTTCAAGAATTTATCAGTATCTAAAAAGTTCTTAACTACTTTTAATTTTCTTTTACCGTTCTTGTTAATATTTAACATTGTATCTCCTTAGGTGGTTTTATATGTGTATTTTGAGTATAACGTAGTGGAATTAAAACATAAAAAAGTACTAAAAAATCACTTAAAAAAGTGATTTTTTATATTATGAATTCTCATTATTTTTTAGTCATATCAATTAACTTAATGTATGTAGCTATAAAATTTGCTATTTTGTTGTAAACATTAAATCTAAACAAATCAGCTAATTGGTTATTGATAAATTTATCGGTAATATCTTCAAAATTTGCTTGAAAATATAATTCTTTATACATAAATATTTTATTAAAAGAAACATATAAATTATGTGGAGCATTTGATTTTGTAGGCAATTTTGCAACATCTTCTCTGATTTGTTCAGAAATTTTGCTCATATCATCCAATAGCTCAATTATAAAAATTCTATTCTCAATGCTAAAAAGAGTTAAAAAATATTTGTTCTTTTTATTTTGAGAATACTTCTGTTGAAAAATTCTAAATGAATCTACTTGTTGGTTTTTAGGTGGTGCTTTTGTTTGTATATTATTCATTTTTATCCTTTACTGTTATTAATTTAATTAAAATTAGTATAACGACTTAATATACAAGAAGAAAAAAAGTATTAAAAAATCACATTAAAATGTGATTTTAAATGATATATACATATAAAGAATTTATTAATTTTTATATATTTTCAAAATTAAAAAGTTAAGTATTGGTGGTTTGAAAGTAGCAAATTTTAACGCCAAGCTATCTATTTGATTAAAAGAGCAATCTAAATTAGCTATTTTTAGTGGCATTTGAATAAGAACGAAATTATCAATACTATTTAAAATAGATTTAAAATAATAAAGATATCGTTTTTGTGTAGGTTAAAGAAAGGTTTTTAATTTATTTCTAAAGTTTCTAAAAATTCTGGAATATTAACAAAATGTTTTAAAGAAAAAAGATATAAGTTATTTTGAGCATTTTGTGAAAGTTTAAAAACATCGCTATGATAAAAAGTTTATTTTTGTTTATAAGTTTCTTCAACTAAATCAATATACATTTGTTCAAGCATATTACCAATTAATTCGCTTGGAGTATATTCGTAAATAGTGTTATTATCTAAATCGATCTTAAAATAATTCCAGGAATTTAATTCTTTTAAACATTTTTTTATATTATAGCTATTGCTATTGTTTTTGCTTTTTGAGTTAGCAAGATTTTTTCGCAGTATTTTTTTATATTGTTTGTCATTGAGAATTTTGTTATTTTTGAGATATTGTTTAGCATAATCCACCAAAACAAAACCCCTATATAATATATTAACTACATCTTGGATTCTTTGTAAAGATAAATCTAAATTTAAAATTTTAAAGGGAATATCAATTTTGTCTGTTAGAGATAAAAAGTCAAAATCTATAATAGCTTGTAAATACTTAGCTAAAGTTTTGTCAGAACTATCTTCAATAGCTTGGTTTGCTTTTTCTAAAAATTTTTCTCAGTTAAATTTAGGTTTTAAATGCTGATTAAAAATCAGTTCTTGTTTTGAACTTATTTTAAGGGGCATTTTTACTCCTTTATAAATTAGTGTAATTGTTTTTTAATATCTTCTTCAAGTTCTTCAAACATCTCAAATTTTAAATCTTCAAAATCATCTAAAACAATTTCATCATAACTTGGTAAAACAAAATAATACAAATCATCCTTACAATTATTTATATCTTTGATAATATGTACATATTTAGTTTTAGTTCCTACCTTAGCTAAAGCTTTGCTAGCTATTTCTTTTCACCTAGAACCTAATTTTAAACGGTTTTCTTTTATATATTTGTCTTTAGCTATAGGGTCAAATTTATCTTCTAAAATATCAATAACTCGTTTTAAAGTAGGTTTTGAGATATCTAAACTTAAGATTTTAAAAGCATAACATAAAAATCCATTTTTAAATTCATCTACTTTAAATGGAAAATTTAAAATTAAATTTAACAACTTTATTTGCTCAGTATCAGCAATTTGAGTGGTTTTTTCCTTTAATTTTGTTAAAAATGTTAGTTTCGTTGTACAAATATTAATTCTTTTTGTGTTTATCTCTCCTTGAGAATTAAGCTTTATCATTATATCTCCTTTATGTTTTATTTTATTTATATATTTTGAGTATAACAGAGTAAAAATGCAATTTTTGCAAATGATTTAAATCATCAAATTGTTATTTTAGAGTTATTAAATATAAGAAGAATAGTTTATTTGGTAGTTTATTTGGTAGTTTATTTGGAATAAATACTACTACTACTACTACTATTATTATTATTATTCAATGACAATTTAGTTTAAGGTTATTTACATTAGTTTTATTTTTGATTTGAATTTAATTGTTTTTTTGAGCAATAACTTTATCTAAAAAGTTTTTATCTAGTTTTTGTTTATCGATTAATAAATCTAAACGTTTTTGGTCATATTGTGTTGGCATTTTATTCCTTTAAATAAATAATTAAAATGTATTTAAAGTATAACGGGTTCATAAACAAATGATAAAAAGAACAAAAAAATCACTAAAAAAGTGATTTTAATTTAAAAAATTATAAAAAACTAAGGAAAAGCTTTTGGATTAATATTTTGATATTACCACAATATAAGTATAAAGAATATTTTTTGGATATCAGAAAAAATTAAATACTTTCAGGAAGATATTTATATTCGTATTCTTTAGGGTTTTTGAAAAACATTAAGGTGGTTTCATAAGAACTAATATCCAGTTTTAATTGATTCATTCACTCAGAATTACGTTCTAAAAATAAGTCTTCATCATCTTTAAGTTCATAAGCACTCTTATTATAAAATGTTTGTTCATTTAAATCTCAATTCGTTAAATCTATTGCTTTTCACCTTCCATCAACAAATACTTCATTTCAGGCGTGTCCTCCCTCTGCAAATGTTGCAGTTGGAGTTCCTACAACAGGTCCACCTAAAATTCGAACTGGAATGTTTAAAATTGTTAGTGCTGCTGCTAAATTCATCGAATATCCAACGCATTGAATTTCAGGATCATTGGTAAAAATTTGAGTTGGATTATAAAATCCATAACCATTGTAGTTAAATTTATGTTTTATAGGAGATAGATATAAAGAATTAGTAGCAATATAATAAGCTACTGCTTTGATTTTGGTTTTATCATCTCAATTTTTGTTTATTATATTAGGTAAAATTTCTTTTCAATGATTAAATCATCTTTTGTATTCAGGTATTGGGTTAATTCATTTTGCGTCAGTAAAAGTGCTTTTGCCTTGTTTGATTTCTTCGTCTGTTAGTGAAGTTGTGTAGTCTATTATATAGTCATAATCTTTTTTTCTTTTATGAACAGGTTTTATTAGTTCTGAATTTATAGATTTATAATATCCGTCAGAAAACAAATTTGGTTTGTCTCATAATAAGTTGTTATAGATATTAAAATCAGGAATAGAACCAAAACCAAATTTGTTTTTTAGTTCTACAAAATTTTGATATTTTCAAAATTTTTCGTAATCAAAATCTTTTAATTGGCTATTATCTTGAAATTCGTATTCCTTGTTTTCGACGTTAATTTTTTTATACTCAAAATTTAATGTAGTTTGAAAATTATTAAATTTTAAATTTAATTTATTTATTTCGTCAATTGTTTGAATATTAGTATTTTTGTGTTTTGTGTACAGTTCTGTAGAGTTTTGCTTTTTAATATCATTTATATTTACTTTTTCAGGGTATTTTGGGTTTGTTGTTCAAAGTTTATCATAGCTATCTGGAGCAAAGTTAATTTGTCTTTTCATATAATCACTAATTATTTTATTATTTTTAAATTTTTCGTTTATTTCTAAAGCTTTGATATTTTTATCTTCAATTTTAGGAATTTGATCTTCTTTATTTACAAAAATTCAATTTCATCTTTGATAATATTTAAGTCAATTTATAATATATTCATTATCAATTTGAATTCATTGATAATTTCCGCTATAGTATTTGCTAGGGTCTAAAGAAAAATTGTTGTTTTTGTCAATTCCCCATTGAAAATTTACAAATTCACCATAATTATTTTTATAGTAATATAGAAGTTTTTTTAACCTTTCTAAAGGTTGAAGATAGTATGGGTATTTTTCATATAAGTTAATTTGTTTTTTTAACTTATAGATGTAAAAATCTTGTAAGTAATATCATGTTGGTAATTTTTTGTTATCAGATGTTCATGTATAAATATCATCTGATTTTATAGAAAATAAATTATTTCAATCCTGTATATCTTCTGAATAATCAAATAATTGAGGTTTATTTAAATATGTTTCTTTCCAAGTATTATAATTTTCAAAAATTTTGTTTCAATTTGTTCTGCGAATTTCAAAATAGTCATCAATATTTTTTGCTTGGTCAATTGAATTAATACTATCGCTGAAAAATGCTGAAAAATCTTTTGAAGTTGGAAGTTCTTTTGAATCTAAGACAATTTTTTGAAGTTTGCTTTTCAGTTTTGTCAAATATTCTTGATTTCAATCTGATAATCCTGGTTTTGATGATGCTTTTTTAGGTGGTTGAGGCGAGTTAGGTGTTTGTAATTTTTTATTATTAAAATTGTTTTTTGTTTCACTTGATTCTAATGGACTAGCATTCTTATTTGGTTTTGGATTTAAAGGTGTTTCTTTTTTTAATACATCATTTGAGTTTGACGAATCTTTTCTTGGTATTGTTGGAGATTGATTTTCGTTTTCTAATGGGTCCTTTTTAGATTTGATATTTATGATGTTTGTATAAGATTTTTGTGGAAATGAAGAAATGCTTGTTTCTTTTGGAAACGAAAGACTTGGAGTTAAAAAAACCAAAGCTGTAGTAGCTAATGTGATAGTTAAAAGTAATGTAAATTTCTTGGTTTTTGATTTGAAAAACTTCATATTATTTTAATTATAACGGTATTTATATCAAAAATATAAAAGAAATATCACAGATATTCTGTGATATTTAATTGTTTTTTTCTGAAGGTCAAGGGTTTGCGTCATCTCATCTTTTTTTGGTTTTGTTTCAAAATCTTGCATATTTGGGACTATGAATATTAGAATTAGGATAAAGCAATTCCAGTTCATCCATTGCTGGTTTTTGTTTTTCTGGTGGTAGTTTAGAAAGTTTTTCTTCTAAAATAGAATCATCTAAAAAAGTATTAGGATCAATAAGCGGGTTAAAAAGATTTGGAATATTATTTGTTTCTAAAGGAGTAAGAGTTTGAAGTTCTCAAGGTCTACCTTGAATTTTAGAAACATATTGTTGGTTTTTAACTACTACTTTAACATCAAGAATTTGAACACTATAATTAAAGTCAATTTGAGTATTTTCTCCTTGGGGGTTTGAGAAATTAATATCTTTGATACCCAAATAGTGTTTATATGTTAAGTGATTTTTAGAATCACTTGAAACTACAAAAAGCTCTCTCTTTGATTGATTTGAAGAGATTAAGAAAGAAATTACACCTTGATTTGGGTTATACTGAATTATTTGTTCTTTGATTTTATAATCTTGTTTACCATTTATAGTTGTAGAATCATTAAAATCAACATATTTAACTACTAGAGTGTTTTGAGTATTTGGAGATGTGATTAAAGAAGATTGATTTTCTGTTGGTGTTAAATCAAAAATACTTTTTGAATAATCGATATTTTCTTTTGAAACAAAAACGTCAATTTTATCAGTTAAAGACATATTTTGATTAGGGTGATTGATTTTATATTCTTGTTGGGCTTTAGAAATTCGACGCTTATATGATTCAGATAAAACAAATAAAGAATTGTTTAGTCTCTGGTAGGTTTTAGAATTAAGCAACTTACTGCTTAATTCCTTAACTTGATTAAGTTGGGTTTGTAGTTCAGAGTTTAGTTGGGTAATTTGATTTTCTTGTTGGATAGTTTCTTCGGTTTTAGCTGAAAGTCTTGATTTAACATCGTTTAATTGATTTCTAAGAGAAGAAACTTGTTGATTTGATTGATTTAATTGGTTATTTATATTTTCAATTTGCTTGTTTGAATTTTCTTTATTTTTATTAATCATTAAATCTTGAATATTTAATGATTCTTTATTTAGATTATTAATTCTTTCATCATATTGCTTTAATAATTCAATTTGATCAGTTGGAGTATCGGCATTTGTTGGTAAAGCAGTTGCTTGGGTTAAAATTTCTAAAACTTTAGTGTTTATTGAAAGTTTCTTAGCATTAGCAACAAGTGTTTTAGCTGAATTTAATTTAGCATTATAATCAGAAATTGCTTTGTTAAGATTTGTTAATAAAGCACTTTTAAATTGCGAAGATTTTTCATTTAAAGAAGTTAATTCTCTTTCAAATTGTTGTTTTGATGATTGTAATGATGTGATGGTTTGAGTTTGTTTTTGAGCTTTAGCATCATAATCTTGTTGTAAGGTATTTCTGTAAGCATCATTAAGTCTTGTAGAAGATTCAATTAGAGCTTTAATGCTTGCTTGTTGTTCTTCTAAGGTAGTGTTTTCATCAAAAGTTATAATTGGTTTTGCTAATTCTTGGGTTAACTTATCACTATTAACACTTGGATCTAATTGACTAAGAAAGTTTTGTGCTTTGCTTTTAAGAGTATCATAGACTGTTTTAACAGCCTCATAAGAACTTTTGGCTTGAGTTTTGTTATTAGCCAGTTCAGAATTTAAAGAATTTAATTCTCTTTGGATTTGTTCTTTTGATGCTGCAATGACGTGATTATTTGAGTTTGTTTTTGGGATTGAGAATCATAATCTTTTTGTAAAACATCACCATAAGTATTATTAAGCGATGTCGAAAAATCAATTAAGGCTTTAATGCTTGCTTGCATTTGGTCTAAAGTAGCGTTTTCATCAAAATTTGGAATGCTTTGAGCGATTTGATTTTGTAAGGCTGTTAAATCCACTCCGCTTTGAGCTACTCCAAGTAAAGTAGTTGCTTTGGCTTTAAGATTATCATATACTTCTTTAACAGCATTGTAGGAGATTTTGGCTTGAGATTTATTATTATCAATTTCATCATTTAAAGAGTTAAGTTGAGTTTGAGCTTTAGTTAACAATTCGTTAGTAGTTTCTAACGTTTTTTTGTTTTGAGCTAATTGAGTTTGAACTTCTTGTAAAGTGTTTTGAGTTGATGCTAATTCTTTTTGCTTACTATCAAGCTCAGTTTTAGTTATTTCAAGTTCACTTTGAGTTTTGGTTAAACTTGCTTTTGTTTGTTCATACTGAGCTTTTAAAACATCTAAAACATTGCTTTTGTACTCATCGATAACTGCTTGAGCTGAATCAAGTGCTTTTTTCACAACAGGAGAAAAAGTTTCGGTGTAATTATCAGCACTGTATTTGGTTTTGATGTCTCTAAGAGCGTCAATTTGAGTTTTAAGTCTATCAGCTAAAGTAATCGCCTCACTTACAGTTGAAGATCTAATAGTGGTTTCAATTCCGGTAAGGGATGAAATTTGACTATCAAGCATTGAACCTAAGTTGGTGGTTAAATCCTTTTTAATTTCAGCAATAGTAGCTTCTAAAGAAGTTTTATCTTTAGTTAAAGCATCAACTTGAACTTGGAGATTTTCACTTTGAGTAGTTAAAGATTCAATTTGCTTTTGTTGAGCTAGAATTTGAAGAGTTTTAGCATTATTTTCTCCCATCAACAATGAAATAGTATCAAGACGAATTTGTTCAAAATTTCTAATTACTTCTTCAAAAGAGTTTTGGACAGTGTCCACATCATAACTAAAGACATTTGAATAATCACTATCTGCTTGAGCTTGTTTTAAAGATGAATTCATTTTATTAAGCAATTCTTCAAAGACTATTTTTTTAGTAGCTATAAGCTCTAAGGTTATTTGTATTTTGGCTTTAAGGTCATTAACTTTAGCAGTATTAAGGCTTTGCAGTTTTAAATTATCAAAATCATTTAAGGTAGTTTTAAATTCTTCTAATAATTGTAAGTAAAAACTTAAATTATCAGCAAGCTTTTCAGAAAGTAATTTGATTTTTTGGTCTCTTAGAGAAATTTGTTTTTCTAAAGAACTCACTTCACTTTGATGAATAGCTATTTGCTCATTCATTAAGTCAATGGCAGTAGATAATTGTGCTAAATAGATTTTCTGAGCTTTAGATAAATTATTAAAAGCTACTGTGGTCTTAGGTAAATCATCAAAATTATTTTCGTTGATATTATCAAGAAACTTTTGAGCTTTTAAAAGAGAATTTTTAATTGCATCTTTTGTTTCGTTTGTAAGATTTTTATTACTTTCTAAAGCTCGTTTTAAAGTTGTGGATAATAAATCTATTTTTGTTTTTAAATCATTTTTGAAATCCATAATTGGAGTTTTAAGATCTTTATATCCAACGTTTTTAATAACTTCAACAACAGTTTTTCCGCTTTTTAATTCTTGTGAAAGAGCATTTAAGGATTCAGAAAAATCACTATTTGAAATTTTAGAATCTTGTAGGTCTTTAATCATTGTTTCTAAATTTTGTTGTTTTGCTTGTAAAGTAGTAATTTTAGTTTTGTCATTTTGATTTTGTGCTTTTAATGAATTGAGTTTAGCATTAAGTTGAGAAATTGTTTGTTTAAGTTTGGAAATTTTATTTTCATAATTTAGCGACGAGAATAAATATCCTATTCCTACTCCTGTAGCTAAAACACTAACCCCAAGTGAAGATGAAAGTAATATTTTTTTAGTTTTAGGTTTCATTTTATATTCCTTCCTGTTTATTTTTATGTTTATATTTGCATTTTAACGTGCAAAAAATAAAAAATAAAAAAGTACTAAAAAATCACATTAAAATGTGGTATTTTCAAAAATAAAATTATTTTTTGATAATTATTTAAAAAATTAAACAATCTAAAGAAAATAAGATTTCAAAATTTTTACTTCAATAAAAGTAAATATAATACTTAATTTTATGATTAGAAAAAATAATGTAAGTATTTAAAAGATTTTATTTAATATATGTTAAAATTGCATCTAATATATTTAAATTAAATATAAATAGTAAGTATAGTATATAAATTAAGAATAATATTTTATATTCTAGTAAGAATATAAATAATAAATATAATATTATTTTTTAATATCAGTATTTAATTAAATGCAAATATAATACTAATCTTTAATATCATAAGAAGTTTTTTGATTTAAAATTAGCGTTATAATATTGCTATGAATGAAAATGCCCAGAGATTAATTAAAGAGCATTTGGAAAGTTTGTTTTTTGAACAAGAGCAAGCTTTTGCTCATTCCCAAGCCCGTAAAGATTTAGGATGAAACATTCGTCAAATTCGTTGTCGAAAAATTAAATCAAAACAAGGGGTATTTAATTTTAAAAGATATTTATTTATCGATAAGCAAAACCAATATCATTTTTATGATAATAATCCTATTTGAACTATTCCAAAACACAAAAATATTGACCTTTCAATTATTGAAAATGTTGTTGCCTTAAAAAAGGAAGGGATGTCTAATCGAGCTATTAAAGAAATTGCATATCAAAATATGATTTGCGCTAAGACAATTACTAATATTTTAAAATCCCAAACCCAACAACAAAAGATCAACTTTAGACAACCAACTGATAGCGGAAGAATTTTGTATTTGGAAGTAGATGATACATTTTTAGATTTACGTAATAGTTCAAATACAATAAAGAAAAATCGTGTTCGAGTAATAGTAGCTCATAAAGGTAAAAATTCAAATAATGAAATTGTTCACAAAACTGTTATTGTAGAATTGGCTTTAACTAAAAGTGGTAGCGGAATTGATGATGCTTATATTGAAACTATAAGAAGTAAAATTGAAGAAATATATGGGAATGATTTTGATCAAATTATTATTTATGGTGATGGTGCCTCTTTTATTAAGACACTTGCTAAAGCTTTAAACGCTAAGTACATTTTGGATTGATTTCACATTATTCATAAACTCTTTTCTCTTTGTGGTTTTGGAAAATATAAAACTGAAAACAAGAAAATTTTTCTAGATTATTTGCTTACTTATGAAGTAAGCTTATTTAAAACTATTAAGTTATTGCTCTTACAAGGAAAGTGAGAGTTGGCACTTCAAATTCTTGTGTATGAATTTAAAAATAAATGAGACAAAATCTCTAAAATCAAAAAGAAACTTTTACAAGATTTCATAAAATATATTAAAAATAATAAAGACTTTATTAAGGACTTTGAACAAGAATATCATATCGGTTCACATACAGAGGCGTTTATATCACACCACATAAAAAAATATGGCAAGAAAAAGTTCGCAGTTTTTGGGGTTGATACTTTTAAAACAATTCTCCTTTTTAACACCAAAAGCAATGAAAATTTAATTTTTATTTAACTTCTTATACATTAAATTATTTTAAAAAAATCAATTTTGATATTCTTTTTAGAGAATTAAAAAAGGAACAATTTTAAAATTGTTCCATTTTGTGTTGTATAATTTAATTGCTTTAAGAGATGTATTTTAACTAATATACTCTTACCCACATGTTTTTCCCATCTATCCATTTATTTTCAATGCATTAAAATTTTATATATAAACCTTAGTCTTAATAAAATTTAAGAAACTATTTAACATTTCAATAAATATTTTTAAATCCAATAGCAATATTTCCGAAAATATTAATTAAGTTCAATTTCTTGATCAATTTTATTTTCAATATCGATATTATTGTTAACTTTAATTTCTTCAACTTCTCAATATAAATAACTTATAAGTGATATAAATTCATTAATTCTATTGATACCCTTAACTTCTTTTAATGTAATAATTAACGTAAAAGGAATAGTTTCTTTTTAAGAACTTGATAATCTACTTTTTTTCTTTACACTAAAACCTCAATTACCTTGTGAATTTCCTACTTTTTTACCTTTACGTGGTTTACCTTTAGGTCCTAAAATTCCTTCACAAATATGCTTAACGTTTTCTCATTTTTGATAATCATCTCTTGCTTTTTCTTCGGTTATTTTATAGTTATCTAATGTTTGAAAATTATTGTTTATAGGGAAAATTTCTTGTTTTTTTTCTAAAACTTTTCCAAATTTTAGATCCAATTCAATGTTTGTATAATCAACCCCCTTGTTCTCTTGTACTTGGAACTGCATAATATAGTGTTGCCTTAACTATAAAAGGGTGATTATTATTTACTTTTGGAAGAGGGATGGATTTAGAAAATCTATCATATAGCGTTGAATTTGCTTCGATAATAAATTTAATTTCATCATCTGGAGTTTGTATTATATCGTTTATGTGAGTTGGAACAATCCCATGTCCAAGCAATTCAGAATTATCAAATTTTGTTTTTCAACCCTTGGCCGAATCTATGAGTAAAGCTTTTGCTACATTTCTTGAAAGTTTGCAATAACGAAAAAAATATGATATGAACCCCATAATTTTAGAATTTTGGTGGTCCATATCAATTATTTCTTATTAAATCAGCAGATAATTAATTAACGAATTTTAAATCAAAATTTATTAACCATAGCTGAGGTTAAAGCAATTTGAGCAGTTGCTTTTTTAAGCTGATTTCCGGATGATTTTCAATCTTTGCTTGGTACTGGTCTTAAGATAGCTGAACTTGGATTGCTTACATCAGTTCGATAAACAGTACTTTGTCCGCCATTAATTGGAAATACAGGATATCCACCAAGAGCATCATTGCTAGACACTGGTAATCAATTATCATTATTACTAGTATTTGTTCTAAAAATTTGGTTATTAAAGGAAGCGAAAATAGAAAATGCTTTAGCTAATTCTTCAGGTTTTGGTTGGTAGTTTTGAATATTTTTTCCAAAGTTAGATGAAAATTTACTTAAAAATGTTTTATCAGAACTTTTTAAAGAATTATTGTTTTTATAAGCATCTAATTTTTGTTTTAAAGTATTTTTATTAAAAACAAATAAACTATTTTCAGTTCACGAATTATAAAAGTAAACCTTTCTTTTGACTACATCATAATCAATATTAAAGAAATACAAATTTAAATTTAATCCAGTTGGTAGGCGGTTAGGAGAGGTATTAAATCAAAAATATGGATCATTATAAATATTTGCAAATGTCCCTCCACGACGAACAAAAATCTCATCATATGTTCCAGGATGTCAATTTCCTGAAAATCCACCATAACCAGGTAATCCAGTAATAAATCCACCATTTAATTGTAAAAAAGCAAATCCTTTTTCTTGATCACTTGGGATAATATTTAAAATCTCAAAATCTTTATTTGAAGTTAACGATACATTATAAGTAATTGGGATAGTCAGTTGATTTTCGAAATCAAAACCATATTTACTATGTTTATTACGATTGTTTTTATCTAAATATGCACTTAATCTAGTTGCGGTTTTACCATTTTGAGTGCTTGTAGTTGTATAGCGGATATTTTGTAAATTTGCATCATTTGAGGTGTTTAAACTACTTAAATAAGTGTTATTTGGCACAATTACATTAGTGCTTAAATTAGTGCTATTATTAGAGTTTAAACCAAAAATTGCTGCATTCATTTTGTTATACACTTTAGTAATAACTTGATCTTTAACTTGAGAAGCATTGCTTGCATTTGCATCTGATATTTGTGGAATATTTCATCCTGCTTCATCAACATCTAAAACTTCAACTTTAGTATCAATTCCAACTTTGTTATTATCAATAAAGATGCTTGTTGTTTGATTTGGAATTGCGATAGTATCTAAAGTCTTAAAAGAAATTACTATTTCTTTTTCAACTTGTAATTTTCCAATATTGGTGTTATTTGATTCATATGAATACACAACTTTAGCTTTAAGTGATTGTCGATCGACTTCATCTTGGGTTTGAGATATTAAATCAAACCAACCATTAGTAGAATATTTTTTAAGATAAACTTTTAATTTTAATGGTGAAAAAATTGATTTTAAATCACTGTTATCTTTTACATCTTTATTAGTGTATGCAAATTGCTCAAACATATCTAAAAATTCATCATTATTATCTATTTGGACTAAATCATTTTGAGCATTATGACTTAAAACTTCAAATCTTTTTATAAATTCTTTTCGAGTAACATCATCTTTGGCAATTATGACTTTATATTTATGATTAAAAGCTCCATCAAGTCCGGCTTCACGAGGAGTAAGAGGGTTTGACTTTTTTGGATCATCATTTAGCGAACTAAGTAACATTTGTTTATTTTGATCTTCTTTAATTCAATTATTATAATTAGTGATTTTATTTAATAATGTACTTAAAGTTGTAGTTAAAGAATTGGTTTTATTTAGAGAGTTAAAATCAAAATTTGCAGTAGTTACGCTGTTTAAAGTAGTTAAAATTCCTTGCTTAAAGGTATCAAAAGCATTTTTAATTGCATCAGTTTCACTTGAAACGCTATTATATCTAATAGTTTCAAAAAGATCAGCAAAAATTTCTTCAAGAGGATTTTTTGCTAGTGCATTAGTTACAGCATCTTTAATACTTGAAACTAAATTTAAAAAACTTTGATTAAAAGTATTAAGTAACGTAGCAAAATTAGCTAGTGAAACTGAATCATTTTTATCTTCCAAGGTTTGATAAATGTTATTAATACTTTCATATTGATTTTTAAAAGTATCATATTGATTCTCAAGATCTTCGATATTATTTTCTTTAAATAAATTGTAATTTTGACCAGTTATATTAGCTTTTAAAGTGTCAAATTTATTAATTAATTTAACATAAAATCCGCATTGATCACTTCCTTGTTGAGCTTCAAATTTTTCAGCAAATTTTTCTTTAAGTGAATTTACAAAATTATTTAAAGTGTTTTGATAATTTCCTTTGATAATATTTACTAATGAATTGATTTTTTGTTCATAATTATTAATATTGCTAAAATCAGACCCTAAAGCAGTATTAATTGTATCTTTTAAAGTTACAATACCTTGGTATAAAGAATTATCGACATTTACCCCAGCACGAACAATTGTTTTACTTGGAGCAAAATCATTAACATAATCTAAAACCTTACTTTGAATGTTTTCAACAGCATTAATTCCTTTTGCATATAAATCAAAAATTTGTAAGTTAGCCACTTCTTTAGCATTACTTAAATAAACATTAACTTTTGAGTATGATAAAGTGTCTTTATTTTTAATTGCAGTGTCTAAATCAGTAATTCCCTTTGCAATAAAATTATCAATATACTCGCTTTGAGTACTGTTAGAATTCACATGACTTTTTGTAGCATCAAAAAATTCTTTAATTTTCTCATTAGCATTTTTTTGTTGTGCTAATTGTTCTTTTTTAGCACTGATTAATCGATTAATGCTTGCTTTAATTGTGTTAGAAAGTTGGATTTTAGCTTCTTCTTTATTAGCTTTATTAGCTAAAGTTACAATTACTCCAGCTTCTCCACCAATTAAATTTTTAATTTGATTAAAGATTGTTTGGACCTTAGCATTATCTATAGTACTATCTTGCAAAGCGATAAACCCAAGAGCTTGATTATATTCTCTTTGTAAATCAATAGCATTATTAAGAGTATATTCAATTAAAGAATTTTTCACTTCTTGACCTTCACTTGGTTGAATATCTTTTACATCTCTAAAGTAAATTTTAAATAATGTTTCTAAATTAGCATTTGGTAAATTATATGCACTAATAAATTGATCTAATTTATTTTGAATTACTCTTTTTTGATCTGCTGTTAAAGTAAAATCATTATCAAATTTAATTTTAACTGCATCATATTTGCTTAGTAAATTCAATTTAAAATGCATATTGTTTAATTTTTGAGTAAGATTTTCAATTGAATTTTCACGTGTAAGAACCATTTTTGTAGCATCATTATAATATCCATAAGCTTGATTAATTAATTCGTTAGCTTCATTTTTCGCATCAATAACTAATTTTTCATTGCTAGTAAGAATATTATTATAGGCATTTAACTCATAAGCTTTTTGAGCTAAAATTTTAAGTTTATCTAAGTTATTTTCAATTGCATTAACTTTGTTTCGAATAATGTTTAATGCACCACTTTCATCTGGAGAGATTGTTAGTGTGTTTTGAGTGTTATTTTGTTTTTCTAAATTATCTAAAAAATTAGCTAAAGAATTTTTAAACTCATCGTGAACTAATGGAGTAAATTCAACTTTCTTTAAATGAATAATTTTTTCATTTGTTTGATTGCGATAATTACTTTTAGCTTCAATTAAAGCTAATTTAAGATTAATTTCTTGAATGATTTTATTAGTTAAAACCTCATATTGATCAACACTTTGAGTATTTAAATTAAACAAATCATTAACTAAATACTGATTTTGAACATCATTTCCAAGTGAAGGGTTTGAGTAAGTTTCGTTTTGAGGGATACTGTCTCACACTAGTGAAAGAGCATCGTTTAAATCGTGAGCTGAACTTGGAAAATTATGAGCCAATAATGCACTAGTAAATGTTAATACATCTTGATCAGTTTGAATAATATTTTTAAATAAATTTGCTTTTTGAACTAAAACTTCAATTTGATTAACAACTTCTTGATTATATTCATTATTATTCGCTACACTTTCAAAGCTATCTAAATAAATATTTATCTTTTTAAGTTTATCAAGCCCTGAAACTCCATTTAAACTTTGTAAATTAAAAGAAGGATCGTTAATTAAAGCTTTAATTTCAGCTAATTTAGTGGCAAGTTGATCTGAAATCCTTAATTTTTGAGTAGTAAAGTTAATTTGATCGCTTAATTGAATATAGAATTTAATATTATTCTTTTCATTATTTGGCTTATCTTTAAAATAACTTTCTCTTGCTTGATCAATAAATTCATTCAGCTTTTGCGAATATGTATTAACTAAACTTGAACTTGAATTTTGCAATGAACCCAAGGTAATTTTAGCTTGATTTACACTAATAGCTAGTTGGGCTAATGCTGGAATTTCATCTTTAATACGATTAACTTCAGTTAATAAATCTTTTGAAGTAATGTTTGGCACTTTTGTTTTAATTTTATTAACATAATTGTTTAATTTAGTTTCAACATCACTATCATAAGTAGTTCCTAGAGCATTGCTTAGCAATTTTGCAACACCATATGAACCATTAGTTAAATTATCATTTTCTAAACTAGCAAGAATATTTTCACGAATTTCATCAATTTCAGCGTTATTAAGATAATTTTCATATAGCGACGAATATTTTTCTTCAATTTGATTTAAAGAATCTGATGAAACAAATAATAAATTTTCAATGCCATTTTTTAGATTTTCAATTGAGGTAGTTTTTTGATTATTATGAGTGGTATTTTTAGTTACATAATTAGCAATTCGTTTTTGAAAATTAAATAATTTATCAAATTCAATAATCTTTTGATTAATTTCTTTAGTATTTTCCAAACTCAAGCTATTTGAAGTTAAATTATTAGTAAGGATATTTTTAAATAGCTCAAAAGATTTTTTAATTTTTGTATGTAAATCATCATTTCCAAAGGCACTATAAGAAGCAGTGATTTGAAGATCATTTAATTTATTTAAAGCTAAATCTTTTTGGTAACCAATTTCAAGTTTAGTTGCAAAATTATTAATATCATCAGTGTCAAAATTACTTTTTTGATTTGATTGCTTAGCTTGATCATATTCACTTTGAACATTGCTAAAATAAGTGTTAAATGAATATCCGGAATTGGTGCTTTGTAATTTTGTAATATTATTGCTTAAAAACGTTTCTTTAGCATTTGTTTTACTAATTGCTTGATTAAATGCATCCAAAAGATCTTTTTTAGTGGTTGTATATTGCTTGATTTTAGCTTCAAATTGAGCTTTTTTAAGCTTAATTTGTGCTACAGATAATTCATTATTATAAATAAGTGAATTGCTTTCTTGTTCAACTAAGCTAATATCTCTTTTTAATGATGCATAAATTTTTCAATCTTTATTTTCTTCTAAGATTGCATTTAATCCTTGAACAACTTTAATAAATTCATTTTTAGCTTTAATAACTGATTTTGCTTTGCTTAAAGTCTCAATTTTAACATTAATTTGATCTTTTTCATCACTGAGTGATAAATTATTATTAGCAAGTAATTTTTCAATAGAATCTGATAATACTTTAGTTGTACCTTGATTATATAAATTATACAAATCAAGTAATTGCGAAGAATAATCAGCTAATTTTTTTAATAATTCCATCTTTTCACTGACAATAAGAGCTTTTTGATAATTAGTTTGAGATTTTTGAACTGAAAAATAATTATCAATTGCTTCAAGACTTGTAATATATTTGATATTAGCTGGGGTGTTTTTGGTTTTTTTAGTTGCTTGAATGTGATTGTTAATTTCTTCAATTTTTTCTTGCTCATAAGCAAGTAAAATTTCATTTCCTCGCTTAAATAGCTCATCTTTTTTGTTTTTAAATAATTGCTTATTTGGAATATTATTTAAATTATTTAAGCGACCCACTAACTCATCAGCAGATTTAATTTCTGATTGAGCAATAGTTATTGCTTGATTGGTTTTACTTGCTGTATATGGCGCAGATGTATATTCCCCTATAATTGTGAGTAAACGTTTTTTATTAATTTCTAACCCATATAAAAATGGAGTAATGTCAATTAATTCATTGGTTTTTAAGATGGATTCTCTTTGTTGCTGAGCAGTTAAATCATTTGAAGAATTATTCAAAAGCTCATTGTAATTTTTTAGTAAATTTTGAGTTTCTTGTGAAGAAAAATCGTTTTGATAATTTGTTTTAATGCTAGTTTTTAATTGTGCTAATGTTTGACTTAATAAAACATTAAGATCTGCTTCATTTAGGTCTTTAATTGCTTTTTGTAATTGGTTTTGAGTAGCAATAATTTGGTCATTAGTTACATTTGGATTTTCATAAAGTCCCTTTAATTGTGCATGAACTTCTTCAAGTATTTCTATATATGGTTTAAATACATTTGCGTTGACACTAGCTTTTTTCTCAGCTAAAGTAGCTAAAGCTTCTTTATCAAGAAGTGATAATTTACGAAAATCATTAGCTGTATTAGTTAAATTTTTTAATTTTGAATTAAGATCTAAAATATCTAGTTCTAGTTTATCATCTCCATTTCCGGAGTTAACTTTATTACGAAGTTGCTCTAAATTTTGTTTATACTTGTTATATAAATTAATTCGTTTTTGTTCGTTTTCATTTGGTATATAACTATCATCATTATTTGAAAAGGCAACTTTTAAATAATCATCAGTAAAAGATGAAAAAATTTCGGCATGACTTTGTTTGTTTGCACTAATTAGATTTTGAAGCTTAGTTTCATAAATTTTTATTTGACTAATAATTTCAGCAGAAGAAATTGGATTAAAATCTTTAGCCATTGTTAGAGATTGTTTATTTAATTTCTTTACTTCCTTAATAATTACTTCATTTTTTGGGTTATTTAGTGTTTCAAGAATTTTAACTTCGTGTTCTAATAAAGGAATTAATTCTTTTAAATTGATTTTTAAAATAGTTCTTAAAGTTTCATTAAGCTTATTTTTAACTGTTTTTAAATAAGCTATTGAGATATTATTTGAATAAGTTTTAATAACTTCATTATTTAATTGATTAAGTTGATTTTGAATATCTTTACTGGTAAATTTAAAGTTTTTAACTTCAGTAATTTGGCTTTGAATTAGTTGTAATTCGCTATTTAAGTAACTTAAATCTTCAAGTTCTTTAATTTGAGTACTATAAAAAGAAAATAACTGATCAACTAATTGTTTTACTGGTAAATTTCTATTAACAATAGATTGAAGTTGTGAATTAATTAAAGTTGCTTTGGTTTTACTGATAATACGATTTTCTAGAGCTTCATTAGTTTTAGTGGTCAATTCTTCAATTAATGAGTTTGCAAATTTTAATGAGTAAAAATCACTAAATAAATTATTTTTAGCTGATATAAGTTTTTGCTTATCATTAATTGATGCCACTTGTAAAATTAACAAATTAAGAGTATCTTTATTAAAACTTAGCGTTGAATTAAAATTATTTACATAAGCAGATAAATCTCTAATTACTTGCTGAATTTCTGCTACTGTTTTTTGACTATCGGAAATTTGTTCATAAAAAGTCACTACACTGTTGCGAATTTGGTTAATATTTGCTTTAGTTAGGGCTAAATTAAGATTAATTTTAGCCGAATCTAAAAACTTTTGGATATTTTGTTTTTCTGTTGCATTATATGCAGAGTTATGAACATAAGGTTGAATTTGTTTTAAGTATTCATTAATTTCGTTAATTTCATTTTGCGATCCATTAAGAACAAGTCGCAGTTTTTCAACTTCACCACTTGTATCTTGAGAAGCAATTTGAATTTCATTTAAACGTATATCAGTGCTAATAATTCGAGAATATAAATGACTAAGGGATGAAGTGGTATCTTTTTTGAGTCCTTCAAAAGGAAGATTATCAAGCATATGAGAAGTTCCTTCAAGAAGTGCAATATATGGATTTAAAGCGTCATTTTGTTGTTTAACTAATTTAGTAATTTCTTGTGATAAATTCGTTAAGTACTCACTTTTATTGGGATTATTAGTATTGTATAAGTTTTCAAAAAACTTAATACTTTGATCCTGTTTACGTTGAGTTAAAGCATCTTTTAAATCAAGTTCACGAATACGATTTTCTTGATTGGAAATAATTTTATTTCAAAATGTTGCTAATTCTTGACCTTTAAAATTCAAATTATTTAAGTGTGCAATATAAAAACTAAATGCCTTTTCTTGTGCTAAATCCAAAGCTACTAATTTCTCATGAAGTTTTTTATTTGGATCTTTTCATTGATTTTTAGCTCCTGAATAAGACTGAATAATTTTATCTTTTTGCTCTTGAGACTCTTCAATATAAGGAGAGTAAATTTTAAATAAGTTTTCTCCTTGAAGAAAATTTCCATAAACTGTAGATAAATTAACATTTTCATTGGAGTGAATTGTGTATAAAGTCACTCCCATACCAACAGTAGCTGAAGCTACTATTGCTGATGATATAATTAATGCTTTAGTTAGTTTTTTGTTTTTGTTTTTAAACATAATTACTCCTTGTTAATGAACTTTGAACTTAATGTTAAAGAATCCATCTGATCCGATAGCATTTGTAAAGTCTTGTTCTCCAATTCCTTTATCTTTTCCTGAAATATCTTCAATTGTTTGAATTAATCCATCAACAGGTCATAAACGAGAGCCACCAAATCTTCTTTGTAAATTCAAGGCTTTAAATGATAATCCTTCTAAATCTCTGTATTTAATTTTACTCATCACATGAGAAAAGAAATTTGAATAGGTTTTAGTTGAATTATTAGTTTTTCCTGCATTTGAGCGTCTAAAGAAGAAAACGTGTCTTAAAACATCAGTGTTTCCTCCAAGAGTTATATTTTGAGGATTTGATGTTTGAACTTTGTCAAATCTATTTAAAATTTGTCAAGTAATTACCATTAATACCGTTCCGTCATTACTTCCTTTTTTAGTCATTGGAATTCCAATAACAAACGGAAGAAATAGTAAATTTTTTCCTTTATCTGTAGTTACATTATATTTATACTGATACTGATTAACTCAATCATAAGTAGTTTGATCTTTAGGTCCAATAAGCCTTCTTGAATGATCAATTTCACTTTGATATTGAACTCCTTCATCAGAAACAAAATAAGGATTTACTGTTCTTCAAAAGATTTGATTTCCTACTTGAGTATATCCTTTATAACTTCCTGTTAATTTAACTTTAATTCTAAAATCAGGTGAAGAAGTAGTGGTGCTTGAAGGAGCTGCATCAATATCTTCAGTAATATCTTCTGAATAAAATGAAGCATTATCGTTAATTGCTTTAACTAAAGAATATTTATTAAAGGCACTAAGTAACCGTGATGGTGCTTCCAAATTATTTCAACCGGCTTCTTCAGCAGTAAATAGTGGAGCATTTAAATGAGCTTCATCAGAAATATTTTCTTTGGTAATGCTAAAAGTATTAATTATATTAAAGTTAATTCCAATATTTTCAAATTTAACCCCAAAACTTTGTACATTACTAAAGGCACTAGTTTCATCTTTTACTGAAGCAGGTTCAGTAAACCTAAAGTAAAGATCAATAAATCCTCTTCGAATTTTTGGATCATCTGTTAAATGAGATTGGACATACTCAGCATTTGGATCACTAGATGATTTATAAGCAAAAACTTCAACATTATTAATATTAAAAATTGAAGAATTTCCTTTTAAAATATTAAATTTTTCAAATAAACTTCCAATTAATCCAGTTCCATTTGTATCAAATAAAGAATTTAATTTTTTGGCTTTATAAGTAGTTCCATTAATAGTAATATCTTCTTCATTAACATCATTTCCTTGAAGAATTTTTTTAAAACTTTCTAATGTGGTACTTGCTTTTGCGATAATATCTTCATAATTGAATTTTCCGTTAGTTTTTTGAGTTAAATACTCAAAAAATAAATTAATGTTATTTGGATCGGTAGTTCATTTAAATAATTTATAAGCTAAGTCAAATCCCTTAGTAACAGAACTGAAAATATCAAAATCACTTGCGGTGCTAGCAGTAAGATTATTTAACTCTGTATTGCTTGCCAATGAAGGAATTGCAAGTTTGTTATATTCACTTTTAACTAAGGTGAATTTATCTTGATCTGGTGCAATATTAGGCTCAGCTTGGGTACTTGAAGCAAGATATTTTAATAAATTATTTAAATTAGCTCTTCCCTCATAGTCTGAAACCCCTGTAAGGAATTTCGATAAGGCTTTTTGTAAAGTATTTTGATCAGCATCACTGTTTCCAAAAACTAAATTAAGCAATTTTTCTTTGGCTTTAGCTAATGCAACAACAATATTTTTATAATTATTAAAGTATGTTTGTCTCTCAGTGGTAATATTTGCTGGAGTATCAGTAGTAAATAAAACATTTGATTCATCAATTTCATTTTTTATATCACTTTGAGAATTGCTTGTTAAAACATTAATTTCGGTTAAAAAGGCATTAATTTTAGTTTCTAACTCAGCTGTTTGTAAATGAGTATCTTTTATAATTTTACGCACATTTTCTGATGAATTTAGATCAGCTAATTGTTCTTTAATACGTGTTAAATTGCTAATTTTAATTAAAATTGAAGGAATTGATTTAATTGAAATGAGATTTTGATAATAATTAACAAATTCATCAGCTACCTTTGTTAAAGTTTCAATTGGATCATTTCCACTAATATTTTCAATTCATTTTTTAAGATCATCATCACTTTGATTTACTTTATTTGCGTATTCTTTAGCTTTGGTATGAAGTTTATCAGTAGCAGTTGGATTAATTGCTCGCTCAAAATCAACTAAATCAGCTTGAGTAATTCCAGTTGTTTCAAAAATAAAACTTTGACTTACTCCATTGGTGTTTTGAGAATTCAATAAAGTATAAAACTCATTAAATTTATTTTTATATGAATTGTATCTATGAGCTTCTCATTTAAAAACCGCTACTTGTTGTTGGATATACTTTTCATGAGCACTAATTAAATTAGTATTAAAGGTTTCTAATTTAGTCGGACTTGAAATATCAATATTTTCAAGTGGATCTAATGCAACTGATTTAAAATCGCTTATCCGTGGAGAATTATTTACATTCGGGAAATGGTTATCAATATATTTGTCAAGCGATAAATGTAGCGATAAATCTCTTTTAGCTCTTTGAGTTTTTGCTTTTATAATCTGATCAAGCACTCCATTGTTGGAATTGTATATCTCCAAAGCAACTTTAAGTTTTTGATCTTCATTATGTGGATTTGCGTTTAAAATAGCTGTTGCTTGAGTAATTTTTTGCTCTAATTGAGTGTAAAGGTCTTGAATATCTCGAGGTTCATAATTTGGATTAGTGTTATGATGTTTTTTATAAGTATCCAAATATTGCTGTGCTTTGTAAATATTAATTTGCAAAATTTGTGAGTTAATAAATGCAATAGTATATGAATTGTCCGTTGAACCAGTAATATATTTTTCTAATAAGCGATCATAATCATCTTTAGTTTCCAAATTATAATTTTTATTTAACTCAGTAAATGGTTTATTAAGAATTTCTAGTAAAGGAGCTTTAGCATCACTAGTTAGATATTCAGCATTTCCTGGAGTAGAGTTAAATTTATTTAACTCATTTTGGATTTTAGCTATTTCAATAGCTAAATTTAAGCGAGCTACATATGTATCAAGCATTAAAATATTACGATCAAGTTGAATGTTATCCTTTAGAGTGTAATAATTTGACAAACCAGTATCTATTTGTGCTTGTAACATAGTTTTTGAAACAGTAACATTAACGTTACTTTGAATACTTGAATCTAAGCTATTTAATGAAGTAATTTTAGCATTAGCTTGGGTAATTAACTGAGCTATTTGCTTGTATTTATCAAAGAAAGCATCAATTTCAACTGCATTGCTAATTGCCTGATCAATTTGAGTTTTATCAGTAGCTTTACTAATTGCTTGAGCTTGAGTGTGGAAAAATTCATCAGCTTTATCTTTTAATTTAGTAAATTGTACATTAACGTTATTAGTTCCACTTTGATAAAGTGTTTCAACTTCTTTAACTTTAATTCCTTTTTCAGTTGCTGTATTGCTATATAAAAGATTAAGAGCTTTTTTACGAGCTAAATATAAATCATATTGATTTTGAAATTCATTAACCAAATTTGGAATTAATATGGTACTAATTTCGCTAGCAGATTTTGTAGTATTAGGAATGCTTTTTAAAATAATATCAGCGAGTTTTTGAGCATCATTTTCAAAACCATAGTTAAAGTTTGTTGTGTTTTTGTAGTTGAAATTATTATAATCATTGTCAGCAACAACTTGATTTTGAATATTTAATTTTTCTTTTTGAATTGAAATTAAATCAGTTAAAGAATTAACGGTATTTTCAAGGTTCAATAATTTTGCTTGAGTAATTGGAGTTGTATTTAGTATTGTTTTTAAATGATTAAAATATGCTTCTAATTTAGTTTTTCCTTCTTGTTGAGTACCCTTAGACCCAGTTCCTTGATTATATGATGTTGGAATTTTTGCTTTTTGACTTTCAACTAAATTATATACTTGAACAAATTTGTTAAATAAAGCCATTTGCTCTTGTAAATTTTGTTCTTTGGAAATTAATTCCAAAGAATTAAGCGATAAATAAGAATTTTTATAGCTATTGTAAGTTTTTGAAATGTCAGTAATAATACTTTGTTTTCCGCTCTGATCAGTAGGTATATTTGAGTGTGTGCTTACTAAATTTTCTGCTTGCTTAGTAGTAATTGCTAGTTGTTTTAAATTGTTTTCTTTAAATTGAACTTCTCCAAGTAAATTATCAATACTAATTAATTGATTTTTATTCTGAACTGCATTAGTTTGAGTAACTAAATTATTTAACTTAGTATCAATTTGAGTTTTTAAACTTGAATCGATATGATTGTTTTGAGCATTTAATTTTCTATCCACTTCAGCTAAATAATTGTTGATTTTTTCAAGTTCGCTTGCTTTAGCTTCTTCAAGAGAAACATTATCAAAATACACATCTCTAATTTGGTTTGCTAAACCTAAAATACTTTCAGGAGTTTTTTCATATAAAGTAGTTTCTGAGACTTGATACGGAGTTTTATTGTTTAATTGGTCAAAAAGAGTATTGTTTGGATGCTGATTAGTTAATACTTGAAGGTTACTTTGATTTGGGTTACTTTGTGAATTTTTGCCAAAATAATCAAAAACAACCTTAAATTGTGTAATTAAAGAATTTAGAGCCGAAAGTTTTTGGTAATCTTGCTTAATTTTAACTAAATATGATGTTTGAGTGTAATTATTAACAGTGGTTTTTAAAGCATTAATTCAATTGCTTATAATTCCTTTTCATGAATTGCTATAAGCATTTTTAATTTCTTCTGAATAACTAGTAAATGGGTCTAATTTACTAGTTAAATTAATTGAAGCTTGAATAAATGCATCTTTTGCATACGCAAGAGGAAGTTCATTAAGTTTAGCAAGTAGCTGAGCTGTTAAGGTTGTCTTTTTCCCGTTAGTATTAGCTGCGTCTTTTAAAGAGTCAAAATCAGCAAAAACTTTATCTGTATGAGTAGTATTTGTTAATCAATCAGCATTTTTTTGACTATCATATTCAGTTTTTTTACTATTTTTTAAACTTAGAGCTACATCTCAATCATTTTGGATGCTATTTTTTTGCTCAGTTGCCTTTTTAATGTAAAAATCAATTTCATCACGTAAGTTGATTAAATTCCCTTTTGAGATGTAAAATTGCCCAATTTGCTCTTTGTAATTTTGAATTTTAGCATCATAAACACTAATTGCGTGATCGAAAATAGCATGATTTCTCTCGTTTGATGAATAAACGCTTTCTAAGTTTTTAAGATGATTTTGAGCTTCAATTCGGCTTTGGGTTTTGGCAATTTCACCTGTTAAAATTCGTGTTTTAAAATCAATTACAGATGGTGAATCACCAAATTTAATCAGTGAATTATTTGGCTCATTAACACTTCCGCTACTTGGGATATTAATAATTGATTTTAATAATGCTTCATAAGCAATCGAATTATCATTTTGGTTGATTGTTTGTAATTTATCTGCACTATTTTTAAGGGTTTTAGCTAATTTTAAATAGTTTTTAATAGTGCTTTCTAACTCATCAATTTGTGTTTGGGTTTTGTGATTATCATTAATTAAATTCTTAGTAATACTGTTAATGTTTTCAAATGAAGCATTAATTTCTGCATAAGGACTTTGGCTTACGAAATTAGTTGTAATAATTTTATTATCCAATATTTCCTTGTTAGTTTTTTTCAATAATGCAACCGAAATATCAAGCGATAGTGTTTTATAGTAATTATTAAGAGCTTCAATTTTGGATTTAATTTGATTTTTATCAGGGTCTGAATTAAAAAAGGTTTCAATAAAAGAGACAACTTCGGTGTTGAGTTGCTTGGACTTAGTAAATTCACTTGTAGGAGCAAAACTAGAATAATCATTATGCTCATTATTATCCACTAATGATTTTAATTCGTTATTTTTAACTTCAAGCTCTTTAGCTAATTCAACCAAATCCATTAATTGAGTAATTTTTTCATTAGTCTCTTTTCTTTTATCATCAGTCAAATTCGTTGAAGCTAATTGCTTTTGATATTCGCTTAACTTATCAAGAAATTTCTTTTGCATTGGAGTTGGAGCACCATTTAATGAATAAGGAGCAAAAGTCTCGTTAATTTCCTTAGCATTTTCTAATGGAGCTTGAGTTCTTTGATAATCAGCTTGCTTTTCTTTATAATATTTAATAGCTTGAGTAATTTGTTGGGTAAGAAGATCTAAATTATCGACATTTGCTGCATTATCTAAAGCACTTAAAATACTATTTTTAATCTCTTTTATTTTTGAAATTTCTCTTTCTAAGTAAATTTGCTCAGATTTTTTGCGATTTGATGAAGCAATAGTTTCATCGCCTAAAGAAACTAATTTTTCTAATTCTTTTCAATTTTTAGAAGTTTTTTCTAAGTTGTTAAGAGAATTAGAAATTTCTTTAAATTTCAACTCTTTTTGCTCATTAGTTAAAGACGGATTTTGAGTTATTATTTGGCTTTGTTTTTTTAATTCTTGTACTTGACTAAGTAATTTTTGAGCAAATGATGAATTAATTTCTCCGTTTTGATTAACAAAAGTATTAAATATTGAATTTTTTGTTTGAGTTTGATGCAATAAAGCTTTTTCATTGCCTTGGCTAATATGAATTTTTTCACGCGATTTTTGATAAAGTTTAATTAAACTTTGTAAATCTTCTCTAATAGCAGCAGAATTATTTGCAATTAAAGCTTCGGCTTGCTTGTTTAAAAATTTTAATTGGCTTTTAATATCACTAGCAATTACATTATCATTATCGCTAGTTAAAGATTGAGTAAAATCGTATCAGTTTTTAAGTTCGATTCGATTGATTTCTCTTAGTTGATTTGAGTTAATTCATAAAGCTTCGTTTAATTGTTTAACTGGTGGATTTGAATTAAGTAACTTATTAATTTCAACATTTATTTGAGATAAACTTTTTTTATCAATATTAAAACCTTTATTAAGCGAATCTAAAACTTGCTCATTTAATTTTGTTAATGAGTTTCGAAATAGTGAAGCTAATAAAACATTATCATAAATATTATTGTGTAATGAATTGAGTTTTTCTAAGTACTCATTAATATTATCAAAATCAGAATTAATAATGGTACTTAATGAATCACTAAAAGACTCAGCGTCAACTCCGCTAAGGGTTTTTTGATCTAAATATTGCCCTATTTTACTTTTAATAGAACTAATTAAATTTTCAATATTTTTAACACTTGAAACTAAATTTGTCGCTTGAACAATGCTATTTAAAATATCACCCTGAGTTTCTTTGGGGTTATTTTGAATCTTTTGAATTTGTAAATTAACTAATTTTTGAATTTGCGAATCTTTTGAAATGGATTTGAGATTATTTAAATTTGCTGATAAAGTTTGTAACAACTTATTTGTGTTAGGAGTTTCTTTGATAATTGTTTTAAGTTGGTTATTAACCAAATCATTTAAATAACTAATTTCTTTATCTTTATCAAGAGCTAAAGTAGGAGTTGGATTTAAAGCTTGGTTTTTATAATTATCAATTCGATTTAAAAAATTGTTTTTTAGTGATTCGTCAGTTTTTAAATCAATAACTTCATTACGAACTTTAATAACATTTTCAAGGAAATTATTTAATGATTTATTAGATTTTTCTTTTTCTGTTGAAAGTTTAGTAATCATTTGATCATAAACTTTTTCGTACTCAACTAGCGCGTCCCTTGAATATTGAGGTTGATTAAGTAAAATTAAAATTTGATCAATAGTAGAAAATAAAGTGCTTTTTTCTTGAGAATTAAATTTAGTCGTGTTGTTTTTAATTAGTTGTTCATGATTGGTCCAAATTTTAGTTTCAAGACCAATTGAAAAGTCGTTTTGTTGCTCAATAAGTGGATCGACAACTTCATAAAAAGCTTTAAGTGCATTTTGTTTATTAGCTGTAGAAAGTTGTTTAAGAACATTTTCTTTGGCAGTTTTAATAAAGTTTTGAAAATCAACATCTTTAACTAAAGAATAATATTCTTTTAAAAGTTTTCTTTCTTTCTCTGGGTCTTTAGCAACATTAAGTAGTGCCTTAGGCGAAGAGTGCCTTAGGCGAAGAGTGCCTTAGTTTGTTTCTTTGTTGAAGCATTGTTGCGATGCTTGAATTTTCATTTGCAAGAAGTTGATTTGCATAATCTACTTCTAAATAAAGATCTTTAATCTCTTTATTATTTTGATCTGATTTTGAAAGATCTTTTAACTGAGAAATTGTTTTATCAACTTCGTTTTTTAATTCCATAAAAAAGTATGTTTGTTTAGGAAAATTTTTGTGATTGTTATGTAATGACAATATAGCACCTAAAGATGCAATTGCCCCAGCTCCTGTAATACCAGTTGATATCCCTAATGTTACGAGTGCTTTATTGTATTTTTTCATAATAAACCTCATTTTATTTTATTAATTAAATGATTAAATAAATTTATCTTTTCTGGTTATAAATTCAAAATAAATTAATTAAAACTTAAACATTATAATATTTTTTAACAAATATTAAATCTAAAAAATATAAAAAAATCAAAAAACTAAACTAAAAAAATTGATATGAATCCTTAAGTTTGGATTTTGTTGTCCAACTCTAGGGTTCATATCATTGTTTATTATTTATGCTTATAAAATTTATAAGTACTTTTCTTGTAGAAATCATCAAAACATAAAATATATAAAAATAACGGAAAAATTCCGTTATTTTGTTTTGCATTATTTATGGTAAATTTATAAAATTAAATTAAAAAGTTATTTTTCACGAATTTCATAAGCTCTTTTGCCTAATTTTTTAGTTTTTTCTTTATCTTTAATAACTTCAAAATTTCTTCCATTTGCTGTGTAGGCTGTTTTATCTCCTGCTTCTCTGTTTGTATCTATATGAGCAGGAATTAAATTATGCAATTCGTTTGAACCCCCCTTAGCTTTTGGGTAAATGTGATGAATATCTCAACGGTATTTTGAATTTTGATCTCCGTATGCAGATTTATGGATTTCTCTTCCCGCAAAATCAAAAGCAACTTCCTTGTTTCCAAATGCTTTTTCTCAAACTTTATAAGCTAAATCATTCATTTTAAATCTCCTTAAATTTTTATTGAAATATTTAATTATTTGTGATTAAATTTGGATTATTCCACAATTTTAATTTTTTAATATAAATGAAATTTTCTTAAGAAATACTTTGTGTCAATATTTAAGAAAACAACGTTGTTTTAATCAAGTCAAGATTCTTTTTCTCTTATTCTATAAACTTTTTTGCCCAACATTCTAGTTTTTCTTTTACTTAAAACAACTTCAAAGGCCTGATCATTAGCTCAAAAAGAAGTTTTATCAGCTGCTTCTCTGTTAGTTAGAACGTGAACACAAAGTAGATTTTCTTCATCATTTGATCCGCATTTGGATTTAGGAAAGATGTGATGAAGGTCTCAATTGTATCTAGAAAATATATTTCCATATGAAGATTTTCTTATTTCTCTTCCTGCAAAATCAACTGCTACTTGTTCAGAACCGTAATATTTTTCCCAGATTCGATGAGCTTTATAAAACACTTTTGTCCTCCTTTCTTATAATTTTTTGTATGTGAATAAATTATACAAGCTATTTTAATTTTAGCTATTTTATCCACATTTTACGGACATATTTGTAAAAATAATTAAATTTAAAAGTATGATAATTTTTTAATTTCAAAAATATCTTTTAATAAACTTATTTAAAGTTTAAGAAATGTAAAAATTTAAATGATAAGAATTAAATTCTTTTAAATAAAAAAATCCATTTTTACTTAACAATCATAAGTAAAAATGGATTTGATTTTTTAAGCTTGCACTTTAGAATTTGCTCATAATGTTGAGTAATAACCATTTTGAGTTAAAAGTTCATTATGATTTCCTCTTTCGATTATTTGACCATCTTTAAGAACTAAAATTAAATCTGAATTTTTAATTGTTGAAAGTCGGTGAGCAATCACAAAACTAGTGCGATTAGACATAAGTTTATCCATTGCTTGTTGGACTAATTGTTCAGTTTTAGTGTCGATGCTTGAAGTAGCTTCATCCAAAATAACTACTGGAGCATCATGATAAGCGGCTCGAGCAATGGAAAAGAGTTGTTTTTGACCTTGAGAAAGTTCATTTCCTCCGTCAGAAAGAACTGTTTCATAATTGCTTTTTAAATTACTAATATAATAAGAAATATTAGCTGTATCAGCACTAAGGTACATTAATTCTTCATGAATAATATCTGCTCCATAAGCGATGTTATTACGAATGGTTTCAGTAAATAAATGAGTATCTTGCAATACCATTACCAAAGCTTCACGAAGGGAGCTTTTTTCAATATCTCTAAGGTTAATATCATCAAAATAAATATCTCCACTTTGAATTTCATAAAAGCGATTTAAAACATTAGTAATAGTTGTTTTTCCTGCTCCAGTAGGTCCAACTAAAGCAATTTTTTGTCCAGGATAAGCTATTAAAGAAATATTTTTTAAAATTAATTGATCATCACTATATCCAAAAGAAACGTTTTTAAATTCAATTTTTCCTTTGGTAATTTGGTATTGTTCATTTCCAATTTTATTTGGTAATTTTCAAGCAAAAATACTAAAAAGATTTTCCTTATTTTCTTCGATAAAATTCCCATTTTCATCTTTAGAAATTTTAACTAATTTTACTTTTCCTTGGTTAATTTCAGGTTTTTGGTCAAGAATGTCAAAAACTCTTTGTGAACCAGCTAAAGCCATTACAATAACATTTGATTGTTCAGCAACTGTAGAAATTGGGAAAGCAAAAGAACGTGCAAATTGTGAAAACGAAAATAAAATTCCTACACTTAAACCAAAAAAGTTTCGACTGCTTTCAAAGGAAATAATAATAGAACCAACTATTGAAACAGTTGCAAAAACAATTAATCCTAAATTCATTGCAATAGGGAAAAGTAAATTGGCAATTCGATTAGCTTTATTTTCTGCTTCAAAAAATTTATTGTTAAGTTTTTCGAATTTTTCCACTGATTTTGCTTCTTGATTAAAGGTTTTAACTACCTTTAAACCACTAAACATCTCTTCGGTAAAACCGATAATTTTTCCATTTAATTGTTGACGTTTTCTAAAATATTTTCCTGATGCAGAACCTAAGGTTTTCATCACATATAAAATAACTGAAACTAAAAGTAAAGTAATTAAAGTCAAAATTCAACTAAGTCATAACATAATTGCAAATGAAACAATAAGTGTTACAGAAGCATTAATTGTTGCTGGAATTGATTTAGAAATAAATTGTCTTAAGGTATCAATATCGCTAGTATAACGCGATAAAATTTCTCCTTTTTGATTTTGGTCAAAGAATTTAATTGGTAAAGTTTGTGAATGAACATATAAATCATTCCGCAACTTAGCCATTGTTTTGAAGGTAATTTTTACAATGATTCATTGATATAGGAAGTTAAATAATATTCCCAAACTAAACATAAAAACACCCAGAATCATCATTAGGTAAAATTTATTTCAATCAAATTGATCTTTGGAAATTAATCCACCATTTTTGTGATCAGTTAATAATCCATCAATTAAAACTTTTCCTAAAAAGATTTGGTTAAAAATCATTCCAATATTAGAAATAAAAATCAAAATAAACACCAAGGTCATAATTGCTTTATGATCTTTTCACACTAAATTGAGAACTCTTTTAAAAAATGCTTTCTTTTCAGCGAATTTTAATTTAACATGTGGAGTAGATCTTGAGTTGCTTTTGGTATCAAAATTAATCCTCATTAATTCCTCCTGCATTTAGTTGTGCTTGATAAATTGAGTTGTAAAATTCATTATTTTTAATTAGTTGCTCATGAGTTCCTTGAGCAACAATTTCTCCTTGATCTACAACGATAATTTCATCAGCGTGAATAACTGAAGAAATCCGCTGAGCGATAATAATTTTGGTGCAATCTTTAATTTCTTGAGTAAGCGCTTCTTGAATAAGACGTTCAGTTTTGGTGTCTACTGCTGAAGTTGAATCGTCTAAAATTAAGATTTTAGGATTTTTAATTAATGCACGAGCAATACAAAGACGTTGTTTTTGTCCTCCAGAGAAATTCACTCCCCCTTGATCTACAATAGTATCAAGTTTATTTTCTAGTTGCATCACATAATCTAAAATCCCTGATTGTCCTAATGCTTGATAAATTTCTTCATCAGTAGCATTTTGATTTCCTCAACGCATATTATCCCGAATGGTTCCGCTAAAAAGGCTATTTTTTTGTAAAACAATAGCAACAGCATCCCGAAGTGAATGAATGTTGTATTCTTTAACATTTTTACCCCCAACAAGAACTTCTCCTTCGGAAGCTTCATATAAGCGACCTATTAGTGAAACTAATGAAGTTTTTCCGCCTCCAGTACGTCCAACAATTCCTAAAGTTTTTCCTGAAGCAACACTAAAAGAGACATTCCGTAAACTATTTCCTTTATTGCTTGTATATCTAAGAGAAACATTTTTAAATTCCACATTCCCATTAGCTACTTGTTTTAGTCCGTTTAAATTTTCTGAAATTGAAGGAACTTCTTTAATAACTTCAAATACCCGCTTTGCACTTGGGCCAGCAATAACTGTTTCTCCAACAACTCCAATAAACATAGTAACTGCAACTGAAGTTTGTCAAATATACGAAGAAAAAGAGACAATAGTTCCGGTAGTAATGCTTCCATTTAACACTAAATGAGTTCCATATCCACCCAAAAATAGTGTTGCTGTAAAAATTGGAACCATAAATGCTGGGACTCCTAAAACTAATCCATGTTCAACATAAATATTAATTTTGGTTAATTTAGCCACCTTTTCAAAAATGCTTTTAGCTTCTTTTTTCTCAGTTACATATGATTTGATTGTTCGCATTCCTTGTAAATTTTCTTGGATTTTGTGATTTAAATCATCATAAACTTTAAACATACTTTTAAAAACTGGATAAGTTTTTCACCAAATTAAACTAGTAAAAATAATTAACATCGGCAAAATGACTAAAAACATTACTGATAATTGTGGACTAGCACTAATTGAAAAAACTAAATTTAAAACTAGTAAAAAAGTCGCTCGAAACGGAATTCGAATCATCTTGTTAAAAGCGTTAGTAATGTTAGTTACATCATTTCCCATCCGATTAATTAATGTAGCAACACTGTATTTATCGATATTTTCAAATGAAAATCTGCTCGCTTTATAAAATAATGCTGAACGAATATTTTTACCAAGTCCAGCTGCAGATTTAGATGCTGCCACTCCTGCTATAAGACCTAAACTTAATCCTAAAATAGCAAATAAAATGAGCAATCCGCCATATAAATAAACTTTATTAATATTTTGTTGGATTTGATCAAGTGGACGGTTAATTGCATCAATTAAATAACCTATTAAAAAAGGCATTGTTACATTAGAAACTGTTTCTAACATAACTAAGATAATATTAGTAAAAGCTCAGCCACGATAGCCTTTGGTTAATTCTCAAAAAATTCTTCAACTTTTATTTGAATATTCATGCATACAATCCTTTCTTTTAAAATGAGCTATATTTTATAAATATTACAACTTTAAAAATTAATCTTTAAAATATCTTTATTTTTTTACAAAAAAATCTGGAATATATTCCAGTATTAAAAAAGTAAGAAAAGATGATACGAACGCTAAAAGTTGGACAATAAAAATCCAAACTTAAAGAGTTCATATCAAAGACTTACTTTTTAATACTGATTTAATTATTTTAATTAAGTAGCACTAACTAAAATTCCTCTATTAACAAATGGTTTGGGATTATTTCCAAATAGATTTTCAATTAAATTTGGATAATCAATAAATGGATTTCTTAAACCATTATATTTGGCAACTGCATTATTGCGAGTAATGTCAAATTGATCAACAGGATCGCTTTGATCTCAAGATAAATAAGTATTTAAAAACTGATTTTGAATATGTGGGTAGTTTTTGGTAAAAATATTAGTGTCTCCATTGTAAATATTTTTTTGATTATAAGTAATTGCAAAGTATAAATAAGCTCGTGCAACATCGCCTTTAAATGCATCTATTGGTTCAAAAACAGTTTGTTTATTAGAGTGTTTTCCTAGTTTTGAGCCATTTTTAGTTGTTTGTGAGACGCTTGCAACTAGTGCATGTGGATAGTTAGCTCGAATGGCGTTGACTTTAATATCAGTAGGTCATACAAACTGAGCATCACTTCTAATTGGTTCTTGTTTATTAAATCATGATTGTGGAATAAGATGTTCTCGATTGGTCCCATCTCCTTCTTTAGAACCTCCATTTGTTTTATAGATTTGATAAACATACGGATCACTTCCGCTTGGGTTTTCTGAATAAATATCTAAAATGCTATTATCTTTTTCAAAATATTTATCTTTAAAAGCATCACTAGAATTATAAAAATCTGGTAGTTTATCATATGAAGTGGTTTTATGGTTTGCAGTTTGTAACTGAGTAATTTTATTAAACAAATTTTGTCCTGAAAGCCCTTCTAAAGCTTTGTAATAATCATTGGTTGAATCGTAAGTGTAAGTATGTTTTTTAGCACTAATGGTTACATTAACTAAGTTATTTTTAGGAGTTTTAGAATCTTTTTGTCCATAATTAATTACAAAGGTTCTTTGCTCTCCATCGTATTGATAATTAATAGTAATTATTTGCTTATCTGAATTAATTTCTCCTTGAAGATAGTCGTATTGAATTGAAGGATCGTTATTTTTTTGATAATGAATAAAAGATAATTTTGAAATGTCTAAATTATCTTTAAGCTTAATTAAAGGTTTTAATTCCTTTCCTCCAGAAGCAGTTAAAACATTATCGCTTCCTTTTCTAAATCTAATATTACTGCGATTTTTACCTAAATTAAAAAGTACTTCTGACTGTATATTATAAGCGTTTACAACTTCAAAATCTGAACTACTTTTTGGTGTTTCGTTTTGTTTTGGAGGTTCTGGTTCTTTTGATTCTTGATTATAATGAATGATAAAACTTTGATCTTTGCCATCATAAGTGTATTTGATAGTGATAGTTTTTTTATCAAGATCTAAAAGACCTTCTAAATAATCGTACCTTCTATTTCTATGTCTACGATCTTGAAATTCTAAAAAAGAAATTTTTGAAAGATCCAAATCATCTTTAAGTTTAATTAATTCTTTTTGTTCTCCTCCTGAACCAGTTAAGATATTATCATCTCTTTTTCTAAAGCGAACTGTTTTAAAATTTTTATTTTTAGAATGTTCAACTTCAGATTTAATGTTATCTAATGAAACAATTTCAAATTGAGCTAAAGATTGCTTTGGATCTTGCTCATTACTAGGTTGTTGTTCTTTTTGTGGAGCTGGTTGTGGAGTTGGAATTTGGTTTTTATTAGCATTATTACAAGAAGCAAGCGAAATTGCTGAAATAGTACCTAAAAAGCTTCAAGCAATAAAAGCATATTTTTTGATTTTCATTTTAAAAGGACCTCGATTTACTTTAATTAATAATTTAATAATAAAATTATACAAAATATGTTATAAGACCCAAAGTAAAAATAAAAAGAAACGAATTGAAAAATTCGAGTGTAGTATAATTATAAAAACAAAAAATAAAAATCCAAATATTTTTTAAAAATAAATCTTTTATAATTGTTTTATAACAATTATGAAAAAAATAATTTAGGAGATTAGAATATGGGAAACTTATTTGACCAAACCCCAAACAACACACAAGAATTTAATCCTGCTGCTGATAATCGAAGCATTGCAGTTAAATCAGGTCCTGCAGGTACTCTTGTTTATGTATTTACTTTAGGGATTTTTACCTTAGGAATTCACTATATTGTGACTAAAAACAAATTTTTAAGAATGCAAAATAAAATCAACAACTCAGCTTCTGGAATCGATGTGCAACTTACTAAACGTTTTGATACCTTAACTAAACTTGCTGATGCAGTTGCTGCATACAAAAAACAAGAAGAAACCATGACTCACGAATTTGCACAAATGCGTTCATTAATTTATTCAAATCCAACTGCCAATGCAAGTCAAATTGAAGCACTTAATAGCAGTATTTTAGGGCGTTTAATTGCTGTTTCAGAAAATTATCCAGATCTAAAATCATCGACTTTATTTAAAGATTTAATGGATCAATCAGCATACTTAGAAAGAGAAATTGCAGCTGCTAGAAGAGTTTACAATATGGACGTAAATGAATTTAATTCAGTTATTTTCACTTGACCTAATTCAGTAGTGGCTTCGTTTCAAGGTCTTACTACCAAACCTTTATATCAAGCTTCTGCAGCTAAAAGAGAAGATGTTAAATTTAACTTCTAATTTTTTATTTAAGGTTTTTTAAATGAAAATTGTTAAAGAATACTTAGATTTTGAAACTTTCAAAGCTAAATGTGATCAAAATATTTATCCTTTAGTTGTAGAAAAAGTGGAAAAATACTTTTCACAAAAAGAAATTGATGAACTCAAAAAAATAAAGTCTGTTTTTATTGGTTCATTTATTTTAGGAACTCTTTCAGCAATAGGAGCTATTTTAAGTTTTGTTTATGGAGTTTCTAATTCATTTAGAGATAATTATTATAAAGTTAAGTTATATAGTGCTTTAGCAATACTTATTCTTTCCTTAATTTTCTTTATTATTGGTTTTATCTTTTTATATAAATTTCGTAGTGCTAAATTAATTATTAACAGAAAAATTGCCAACGAATTAGGTAATTCAGACTTAATTTATCAGAAAGCTTTTAAAAATATTTCCTCAGAAATTGAGTACGTAACTCCAAATGACTCTAATTTTAAAACCTTATTGAGTCAAAACGATAAACCACATTTAACCAAGCAAGATTTAAGCAGAGTAGAACCTGATTGTGAAACGCCACCAGTGCTTGTTTCATCAAATAAAATTGCTTCATGAATAATTGATAATAAATATCCAGTTGAATATTACTTTTTACACTGACAATACGTTGTTCAACGCAAAGATCGTGATGAAATAAGAAATGTTTTCCGTGGGCTAATTAAAGTATATAACCACAAAATGGGCGATAAAACTTTTGATTGAAGCTTAACTGCTGGAAGTTTTTCTAAAAACTGATTAGCAAAAAAACTCTCTAAAGGGATGGAGCTAGAAAATCGTGAATTTAACTCAAATTTTACCCTTAAAGCAGACCAAAACAATCGACAAAATATTTTCCGAATTTTTACCCCATATGCACAAGAATTACTAGTAAAAAGAATCAATGATACTCAAGGAACTTTAGTTAATTCATTTAAATTAATTTCCAGTGATAATGAAAAATCAGTTATTTATGATTTTGTTGGAATTAGTTCGTTTATGCAAATTAACGCTAAACTAAAACTAGATATTCAACAAGTAATTAAGGGATATTATAGTGATATTTTGTATGATAGTTATACTTTTTATTTCTTACTTTGCTTTGTATATATTCCGCTTTATTTTGAGTAAAAGAGCTTTAAAAGCTCTTTTTTTGTACAAATTTTGAAAAAAAAAAAAAAAAAAACAATCCAAAAGAGTGGACTGTCTCACATCTATAAGCCGTGTTCTGTACTGCATTTTAGCAGTGCCAGCAATTTATCTAATGTATTAACATTTTTTGACATCGTTTTAATTCCTAGTCAAAATTCCCCTACCATAATTTGGGTTTCTAACTCACGGAGTTTACCTCGTTTCACTTTACTCGTCTCTGTGGCACTTGTCGTCTAAGCTTAGGTTTATTGGACCTAACGTGAACTTTATCACCATTACAGGTGGTGTTAGCACGGACTTTCCTCTACTTTTATAAAGCAGCTGCTGGCCGATGTAAATTAATTTTACCATATTTAAAATTAAGAAAAATAACAGAAAAATTTCTTTTTTTAAAACTTTTGTAAAAGTTTTATTACATAAATGCAATGAAATGAAAAATCAATAAGTTACTTTTTGTCATGTTGCCAATTGTTGCTATTCCAGTGACGTTAATTTATTTATACAAGTTTAATAACACCGAGGAAATTAAAAAATCTAACCCCATGCAATACAAATATAGCATTTCTGGAGCAGTTGAAAATTCAGGGATTATTTACAGTCAAACTCCGCTAACATATCGAGAAGTATTTTTTAAAGCAAAAATGTTTGCCAATAGCGATATTTCAAGTTTTAATTTAAACGAACTAGCTTCAACTAAAGAACCTATTTTTATCCCTTTTAAGAATTACTCATTAAAATGAAAGGATTTTACTTCTGAAAAACAATTTGAACATTTAAATATTGCCAAACGAATTGTTAAAACATTACTTAATTACAAAAAAAGTAACCAAGGAACTCCAACGTGAGATGATATTTTGAAAATTTCAGGAATTGGACCGGTAAATTTAAAGAAATTACAAAGCTTCCTAATCCTGGAATAATTACATTACTAATATTAATTGCTCCTTTAAGTTTTGTTTTATTAATTAAATTTAATTATGCAATTTTTGTATTAATTGTATTTATTACTTTGCTTATTTTATTTAACAATTTAAAGTCTTTTAAGTGGATTTTATGTTTAATTTTGTTTGCAGTAATTGTTTTTATTCTCTGAAAAATAAATATTAACTTAGTTTCTGTGCAAAAAAATGAGCAAATATTTATTTTAAATAAAATTTCTCCCAAAACATTGATTTTTCAAGATCAATATTTTCGAAATTATTTAGTTTTTAAAAAGCAAGCTTGAAATTCACTAATTTTAAATGCAAAATACCTAATTACTTCAGAAATTGAGCAAATAAATCCCAAATATAACTTCTTTAAGACTCAAGGAGTATTTCATCAACTTAATATTACTTCACTTCAATTTTATAAACATACTCCTAAGTCTTGGTTTTTTAATTTAGAAATTTTTCAATATCAACAATTTAATCAAATTGTTAAAACACTTTTGTTTGGATATTCAAATTCTGAAATTATTGAGCAATATAACTTCTTAGGAATTGTTCATTTAGTTGTTTTAAGTGGAATGCATTTTAATTTAATTATGTATTTTTTAAAGACGATCTTTAAAAAAATAAAACCTTTAAATTTTTTACCATTAATTATTGTTTTAGTGTATTTTTTCTTTTGTAATTGGACTGTTTCATCAATTAAAGCGATTTTTTTAATAATTTTTACAGAAATATATACTTTTAAACATAATCAAGTTTCACAAGATTTAAAATTAAAAGCACTAGTTGCAGTTTCTTTGGGTGTACTAACAATTAATCCTTGGTACTCATATTCATTAGGATTTTGATTTTCATTTTTATTAAGTGGATTTATTTATTTAAAAATCAATAAATCCTTAACGATAAAACAATTTATAGCTGATTATTTTAATATTTGGCTCTTTTCTGCTTTATTAGTATTTATTTTTGCTCAAAAATTTTATCCACTTTCTTTTATTATCTCCCTTATTATTACTCCAATTATTGAAATTTGTGTGTTTTTGTTATTTTTTAGTTTTTGGATTTCGCCTTTTGTTTTAATCATTAACTCAACATTTGATTATTTCACTCAAATTTTTGTCTTTGCGTCATTTTATATTGTCTTTGAAATAAACAATCTATATTTGTATTGAAGTATAAAAATAGCTAATTTTTTAGCTTTTTATGGATTATTAATCAGAAAATTAAAGTTTTTAAGAAATTAGATAATATAATAACTATATGCTTTTAATTTATGGTGAAGAAAACTATTTTATTGATAAAAAAATTGAGC